>JBNAWO010000022.1:0-25524 GCA_049699815.1 Ignavibacteria bacterium
TATTTACAAATGGAAAGGACCACTTGCGGGAATTCATTCGGCACTTGTTCATTCAGCAACGGAAAAACTATTTGTATTAAGTTGCGATGTTCCATTGATGAGTCGTGAGATGATTGAATACATTGTTAATTATAAAAGCGAAAAACCGATTGTCTTCTGCGAGGCTAACGGATATCATCAACCATTAGTAGGTATTTATTCAAAATCAATTCTAGGAGAAATTGAAAAATTTATAATAGAAATTGAAAACGGTGATAAATCTTTTCATCATTTCTTAAAAAATGCTGATGCAGAAATTATTCATCCGGAGAAATTGTCTTTCTATAAAGATGAATTATTTTTTAATGTAAATAAACCGGAAGATTTTGAGCGATTAAAAATTTATTTTATCCATAATTATTAATCTTTTAACTATCAAATTTTTGAATCGCTAATTTGATTTCATTCTCATATTTTTCAATTCTTTCTTATTTTTGCATCGAACGATTGAAAAAATGGGGCTGTAGCTCAGTTGGGAGAGCGCTAGAATCGCACTCTAGAGGTCGAGGGTTCGAATCCCTTCAGCTCCACTGGTCAGGAACACTCGGCAGGAGTTTGCCCAACCCCGCCAGGTCCGAAAGGAAGCAACGGTAAGCAAATTTCCTGGGTGAGTGTCTCCTGACTTTTTATTTTAAATTGTATAGTTCTAACCTAATTATTATTAAAACAAAAAATCAAAAGTAAATTTTCCAGGGTTTGGAAATATATAATGTAACTTCGGGGATAAATACTAAGATTATTAAAAAGAAATTTACTATTCTTTTATCACCTCAAATAAATTCCGATTGACATAAAATTCTCTATGGGGTTGAACAGGTGGTAATTGTGGAGGAATTAAATCTTCATTGCCAGGTTCTATCCCTCGATGTGTAACATTTAAATTTGAAATTACAACTGGAATTCTTTTGTTGAGGTACAATCCAGAGTACAAATTTTTAAGATTGTTTTTAAGAATTGAATTTAGTTTTTTTGAGCTATAGATTTTATATCTATAATTCTTATCGGCAAAAGCAACTACTCTCGCACTTTTTCCGGAGTGAAGAAAAACTGGAGTTCCAATTGAAATAGTTTCAAAAAGAAATTTCATGTCTTCTCTACTCATTCTGATGCACCCATGACTCGATACTCTTTTGCCTAAATGTCGGTAATATGAATTTCCTTCTAGTGCATGAAAACCAATATTAAAATTGAAGCCCATCCATTCGAGCATCAAAGTACTGTCAAATTGAGCCGAATAAACTTTGCGAGCTTTGTTTTTGATCACAAAAATTCCTTCAGGTGTTTCAACACCTTTTTCTAATCTTGCATCTCCAGTTGAGCATTTAAATTCAAGCGTTTTTCCATTTCGAAAGTGTAAAATGATTTTTTGTTCTGGCAAATAGACTTCGATGATATAATCAGAAAATGTGTAGAGTGTATCTTTTACATTGAAGTATTGATGAGAGAGATTGTTATATTTCTGGATTAGAGATTGACCATATGCTTGATTTAATAATAAAAAAATTAAGTATAGTTGAAAAAGTGGAATTTTCATAAAGCAGCATTTTTATTTTCTTGAGACTTGTGAAAATAATTAAAGACAAGTTTTGCTTTTGATTGACCGATAACTTCGGCAATTTGCTCCAATTTTAATTTTTTGATCTGTTCAACGCTTCCAAATTTGGTAAGCAGGGTTTGAATTGTTTTTGGTCCAATACCCTGAATTTCTTCTAATTCTGATTTAATTATTCTTTTCTCTCTTTTTTCTCGATGGAATGTAATTGCAAAGCGATGAGCCTCATCTCTGATTTGTTGTAATAATTTTAAGCTGGAAGAGGTTTTGGGAATTTGAAGTGGTTCTTTTTTATCGGGCATATATATTTCTTCTAACCTCTTTGCCAACCCAATTATATTAAAATTAGTTAAGCCTAATTTTTTCAAAATTTTTATTGCAGAATTTAATTGACCTTTTCCGCCATCGACCATAATTAAATCAGGAAACGGTTTGTCTTCTTCGAGGACTCTTCTGTAATGTCGTTCAATAACTTCAGACATACTTGCAAAGTCATCCTGACCTGTTATTGTTTTAATTATAAATTTTCTGTAATCACTTTTCTTTGGTTTTCCATTTTCAAATACAACAAGAGAGGCAACGGTATCTGTTCCTTGAAATGTTGATATATCAAAACATTCAATTCTTAACGGAGGTTTTGAGAGATATAAATCGCGCTGAAGTGATTTTAAAGTATATGGAATTGAACCTTCTTTTTTCATTCTTTGTAGTTTGATTTCATTCAAATCGTAAACAGCATTTTGCTTGCAAAGATTTAGTAGAGAGTTTAAGTCTTGATTTGATTTTGGAGTTAGTATCTTTACTTTTTTACCAGATTTTTCTTTTAACCAATTTTCAATTATTTCTTTTTCGTCAGGTAATTTTGCTACTATGATTTCATCTGGAATTTCTATAGGATTAGAATAGATATTTCTAATTAAATCAGAAGTCACAACAGAATCAGGCAAATCTATATTATAATTAAATGTGAATTTTTTCCGTCCAATTAATTTTCCTTTTCGTATGTTGAAGATTGCAGAGACACCATCAGGAATATCAGCAGCAAATGTTATAATATCTCGATCGATTAATTCCTGACTTACTACCTTTTGAGTGTTTGCATAAACTGTTAAGGATTCAAGTTTATTCCTGATCTCAGCAGCTTTTTCAAATTTCAATTCGGCGCTTAGTGTTTCCATTTCTTCTTTTAATGAATTAATCAAGCCATCTATGTTACCTCGCAGAACTTGCTCAACTTCCAGAATCATTTTATTGTATTCTTCTTTAGAAATTAATCCTTCGCAAGGGCCATCACATTTTTTTATGTGATAGTCGAGACAGACTTTGTATTTACCTTTTTGAATTGTTTCTTCGGTTAGATTGTATTTGCAGCTTCGAATTTTAAAAACATCTCGAAGGACTTTCAAAGCTTGTTTCATAGTTTTTACTTCGGTGTATGGACCAAAATATTTTGATCCATCCATTACAACTCGGCGGGTCGGATAGACTTGAGGGAAGTCTTCGTTAGTTATCACAATATAAGGATATGATTTATCATCTTTTAGATTGACATTATATCGAGGTTTATATTGCTTAATCAGGTTGGCTTCAAGAATTAATGCTTCGACTTCATTATTGGTAACGATTACATCAATATCAAAAATCTTTGATACAAGAGCTTCAGTTTTTACAGAATTTAAGTTAGGAGAGAAATAACTTTTTACTCTATGGTATAATGATTTAGCTTTACCTATGTAAATGATTTTGTCGTTTTTATTTTTGAATAAATAAACGCCTGGAAGTTTTGGTAAATTTTCGAGTTTCTTTTGTAACTCATTTAGAGTCATAAGATTTTTTAAGAGCTAAATTCTTAATTAAGTAAGAACAGCATTTTTTGGAACAACCACAATACCAGTTTCAGATACTGTAAATTTTTGTTTGTCTTTCTCTGGATCAAAACCAATTTCGTAATCTTCCGGCACTCGAACATTTTTATCTATGATGGCTCTTCTAATTTTTGCTCGTCTTCCTATCACGACATTATCCATTATGATTGAATCGGTTACATAAGAATAACTATTTACTCGAACACCATGACCCAGAATTGATCTTTCTACGAGTCCACCACTGATGATAGTTCCATCACAAACTAAAGAACTTAGAGCACGGCCAACTCTTTCTCCTTCGTGAGAGATTGTTTTCATTGGAGGATGCTGCGCTTGAAAAGTTCTTATGGGCCAATCGCGATCATAAATATTAAATTCAGGAGTTACGCTTATCAAGTCCATGCTTGCTGCATAATAACTATCTATCGTACCAATATCTCGCCAGTAAGGTTTGGGTGATTTGTTTTCATCAATGAAATGCCAGGCGAAAATTTTTCGTTTCTGATTTATCATTGTAGGAATTACATCTTTGCCAAAGTCGTGACTTGAGTTAGGATTTTTATCATCGGTCTCTAAAACATCAATCAATGTTTCTGAATTGAAAATATAAATTCCCATATTTACATAGCAGAAGCCGGGTTCATCTGGTATTTCAATCGGAACTCTAGGTTTTTCCTGGAAATCAATTACCTGGTTATTTTCATCAGTTGCTAAAACTCCGAATCTGCGTGCTTGATCAACATCGTATTTAATTGTCGCAATTGTGAGTTCCGCACCTTTTTTTATGTGATATTGAATTAATTTTAGATAATCCATTTTGTAAATGTGATCGCCACTTAATATTAGCACCCATTTTGCTTTGTCAGATGAAATCAGATTTTTGTTTTGAAAGATTGCGTTTGCCGTTCCAAGATACCAGTCTCCAGAAAGTTTTAATTGAGGTGGTATGGTATAAATAAATTCGCCAAGTTCAGCTTGAAAAATATTCCAGCCTTCATATATATGTTGTTGTAGTGAATCGGATTTATATTGAGTTAAGACATAGATTTTTCTTAGTCCAGAATTTAAGCAATTTGAGAGTGTGAAATCGATAATTCTGTATTTTCCACCAAATGGAACAGCAGGTTTGCTTCTTACTGCTGTCAGTGGATAAAGTCTTTCACCTTGACCTCCCGCCAAGATCATTGTTATTGTATTTCTTAAAATTGTTGAAATTGAAAAATCCATTTTATCCTCCCGACTGATTTAATTTTAATGAATTGACTTTTACCCACAGCTTATTGATAACTCATAAATTTCATTGCCTCAATAAACTTTCTCATTCGAAAATAAAAAAATCTTTTTGTTTAATAAAGCTTTCTTATGATAATTAATTTTTAATTGAAAAATTTTTTTTAAGAGTTGTTCGTCAATTAATCTAATAAATTAAAATAATTTTACTATTCCTCTGAATGCTTAATTCCTTCAAGATTTTTTGTCGCTAAGCTTAATAAAAAATTCTAAGTCTATCCATAATCATTTATGATTACTTGTTTGTATACCATTAAAAGTGAGAAGAATATTGCTGAGTTAAAAAGCCATATCCCAGAAAGTTTAGCTTAAAAGAAACTTTGTTCTGATTTAGTTTCAATAACTGGTTAGATTTAATCGAAAGCTAACAAAAATTTAACCCCCGATTCTTTAGCTTCAATTTTGTGTTAAGAGTAGATTAAATAGGAATTATTGATAGAATTTTTAAAAAAATGTGATAGTTTCACTTTACTTAGTTCATTAATTCATTAGTTTCTAAAAAAAGCCCCCAGAAGTTTATATAATTAGTTTAGAAATCTTAAAGAGGAAGTAATTAATTTCGAAATCAATGACCAAATAATTCTATTATCTAAATGTTCTCAGGTTATAGGTAAATGTTAAAATAAAAAATCGTTCGAGTAATTGGGTGTATCGATCTTCGTAGTAATCTTCGCGGATAATTCTTACTAGTTGTTTCCGTTGATTGAGAACATCAATTACTTCTAACTTTAATTCCGCTCGTTTTTCATTTAAAAATCTAAAGCCAGTTCCAATATTCCAGATTATACTGGATTTCTGATCATTGCTTGCTGATCTTGGGTTGAAATAATAATTAAATTGATTGGAAATAAACAGCTCATCGTAAATATTACCTTTTGCATTTAAGCCAAAATTATGACTTAAGTACTTTGAAATATTTTTATTTAAAGAATTGTATGAGTAAGTAAATCTCGGTGAATAATTTATTCTATAATCAAAATTGGGTTGATTACTGCTTAAAGAGATGTTTATGCCCGAAAAAAATTGTTGAGTAAGGTTCTCTTTACCGTTAATAAGATTTGGTGACCGAGAATAGCTTAAATCGGTGGACAGAGCAAGAGTTGAAGAAAATGTTTCCAACTTAAAACTATATAAAAATCCAGTATTTACGGAAAGTGCATTTCCAATATTTACTGGATAACTTAATTGTGTACCTCGATTGACAATTACATTTCCATATAAAATTGTATCTCGGGTTAAAAAAATTACATTATTTCCAATGTTGTCAACAAAAAAGTTCACATTTAAAGTATAAGCTTTAAACGAACCAGCCTCGGGATTTGTAATAAAAAATCTAGCTCTCAAATCATTTACTAAAACTTTATTTAAATCGGGGTTGCCTGTTTTTAGAAATTGTGGATTTGAAAAATCAATTGTGTTCTGGAGTTGGGTAATAGATGGAATTTGTGCTCGTGT
Source organism: Ignavibacteria bacterium (assembly GCA_049699815.1). GTDB lineage: Bacteria > Bacteroidota > Ignavibacteria > Ch128b > Ch128b > Ch128b. Next base: position 6,202 of record JBNAWO010000022.1, read on the forward strand.
TGAATATTCAATCCTCAAATTTCTTGTCTCCGAGAATCTATAATTGAGTTCAAATGAAGGAAGTATTGCATTGAATTTGTAAATACCTTCTATATTTACTGGATATTTCTGAATTCTTTTTCTGATATGATGCTGATACATTAAATCCAATTCCAATCGAAGTTTTTCATCAGAATATCTATAAGAAATTGAGCTTCTCCAGGATAGATTCTGATTTTGAAATGAATTTGAGTTTATACTATCATATTCAGCAATTTTAGAATTGAAACTTGATATTTCGTAATTATCTCTTACTCGTCTTTCATTGAAATAGTTTGGATTAAAACGAATTCTTATGTAACTGTTTGTCCCGACTGGCTCGGTGTAAGAAACACTGATTGAACTATTAAATCTTTTATTCAAATAATTTGATATTTGATTAAGCGAATCAACTCTCGATGGTGAAGTATCACTGATCTCAGTTATCGAAAACAAATCATAATCAGAAATTTGTTGTGCGAAGGATGTGTTCAGTCCAATTGATATTGTCCTTCCTTGAACTGGAAATCTGTGACTGAAAACAAATTCGTTGGATAAATCATAATTCTTTGCAGTATTTGATCTATGAAAAGAGTTTGAATTAAGAAAAATATTGTTGAGCAGATAGTTTTCTGAAAATGAAAGGACTTTAGAAGAATTTGTTGTGAATTGAAAGTTGGGTCTCAACCTTAAAATGTTTGATGTATCAATTCTATAATCAACAAATAGATTTATTCTATGATCAAAATTGTTTCCAAGGGATGAAATTCGTTCATTAAAATTATCTAATCCAGAAAATTCACTCGTATATTTTCTAATCGTACTTGAGTTGTTAATATTCTTCACTTTATTAAAGAAGTAACTTCCAGAAATTTCAATTTTATTTTTAAAAATATTTGAATAATTCACACCAGCGGCATAAATATCATTATTGCCGGTACCTACATTAATTGGTAGATTCAAAAGAGGGTTGGATTGTTGTGGTCCACGATATCGAGAACCTCTACCTCTGTTCTGGGTGCTAAATTGATCAGATGATGATAAATCAAAAACTGAAAAAGAGCTCAAATTTATATTGTTTGCCATTCCAAGAATTGAAATTCTTTCTGCATTGTTGAAAGAATTCAAATTTAATCCAGAATTAAATCTATCCTTTGTTCCATAACCTCCAAACATTCGACCGAAATAACCTTTTCTCTTATCAACTCTTGTAATCACATTAAATGCTTTTTCTGTTTGATCATCTTGAAATCCTGTTAATTCTGCTTGATCACTCTTTTTATCAAACAATTGAACCTGTTCAACAATCTCGGCTGGTAAGTTTTTAAGTGCGATGTTTGGATCATCACCAAAAAATCTTCTACCATCAACAAGAACTTTTTTAATCTCTTCACCTTGAACCTTAATTACATTCTCTTCTTTTTCAACGCCAGGGAATTTTAGAACTAAATCTTCCAGAGTTGAATTTGGAGTTGTTCTAAATGCAGAAGCATTAAACACCAGGGTATCGCCTTTTTGTTCTACCAGTGGGACTTTTTCGCTTACAATTATTTCTTTTAAACTGACATAAGATTGTTTTAAATAGATTGTATCTAAATTTTTTCCACCCCTGGTTATTTGTATTGTATCGATATATTTTTCAAATCCAAGGAAAGTTATTTCAAAAACATATTTACCGGGATTTATTCTACGAAATTCAAAATAACCTTTATCATTTGTTGTTGTATAAATTGGGAAATCACTCAGAGGGATAGAAGAGAGAGTTACATGAGCATAGCCAAGTGGAGTTTTTGAAGTTGAATCATAAACATACCCATGTACACCACGACCTTGAGAAAACAACTGACTAATCAAAACAAATGTAAATGAAATAAATAATAAAGATTTCTTCATAAGTTTAACGAGATTATGACATTGTAAAGTTAATTTAAGTTTAAATTAAATTTCAGAAAAATTATTCAGTAATTAAATTAAACGATTAGCAATGAATTATTTTGAAAATACTTTAATTAAAATTAAAGCTTTCTTAAATTTCAATTGAAAAGAGGAGGAAACGAAGATGTTGGTAAGTGGGGCTTATGAAAAAGCAAAACTTTATATTGAAGCTCATTCCAAAGAGAAGGCAGAACTCCAGAAGAAGAAAATTAAAATTGAACCAGGACCCTGTATAACAATCTCACGACAAACAGGAGCGGCAGCTGGAGAAATATCAGAACTTTTGATTGATTTATTAAAACCAATGACTAAAAATCCTGAACTTGAATGGGCTATTTTTGATAAAAATTTAATTGAAAAAGTAATCGCAGACCACAATTTACCTGAGAGAATTTCTGAGTATTTAACAGAAGAAAAACATTCTTTTCTCAACTCAATAATGAACGAACTATTTGGTATCCACCCATCACCATTGAGACTTGTATACAAAACAACAAAAACAATTTTACAACTTGCTCAAATTGGAAATTGTATAATCGTTGGAAGGGCAGCAAATATCATAACAAGAAACCTTGAGAATACTTATCACATAAGAATCATCGCACCTCTGAAAAAACGAATCGAACAAGTTCAAAAGCATTTCAATTATTCTGAAGAGGAAGCAAAAAAATTTATCGAGAAAGAAGAAGAGAAAAGAAGAGAATATGTTAAACATTATTTTCATAAAGATATTGACGATCCATCACTTTATGATATTGTGATAAATACAGAACGACATTCATTCGACGAGACTGCACAAATTTTAACTTATGCTATAACGACCAAGTTGAAGAATTATTTCAGAAAAATTAGTTTCTAAAAAAATCCCCGACTGGAGCTTTGCACAGTCGGGGTTAGAAATGAAATCAAATTTTTTAGAAAGTAAATCTTAATCCTACAGTATAGACATCATAGGTGAGTGGAGAAGTTGTCTTAAATGGCCAGTTCATTCTTTCCTTTTTTAATTCATAAAAAAGATAGGATAGACTTGAACGAAGTATGAAATTTATAATTGGACCAGCTGCTGGTCTCATTGAAAAAACTTTTTCAAGATATTCGTTCAATAGACTTTGAGCAGCTTCTTCTATAACAAAGCTGCCAAGATGTTTCCAGAACATATGTCTTGGAAAAATTACACCGTATTTATAATTAAAATTAATTCCAACGAAATCAAAAAATTTTAATGTCGCACTTGCTTGATATGCTTCCCCAAATCTTACAGCATCTCGATATAAGTCTAAGATCAATGTATCAGGACCAACATCTGCTCTGTTGAATGAAGTTTTTGTCCAGTTGAAATCTTTTCCGGTTCCAAAAATGAACTTTAATTCACCAAATTTATATCCAAAACTTTCGCTTGTTCCAAGTCCAAGTTGATAATTTGAAAGTTTGTTAGGATTGGTTACTGCAGGCTTATAATAACTTTTATTATTTAATGATAAGAATAGGTACCGATCTTTTATACCGACAATATAACTTCGATTTTTTGAAAAAGTCTTTGTATAGCCAAGTTGAAAATCAATTGTACCTATATCGTGAAAATCCTGTATGGCATTTTTATGAGCAAATCGAGTATAACCATAATTTGCACGAAGATAAGGATGAGCTTCTTTTCTGAAACGAAATCTAAATTCCTTGAACTCTAAAATGTCTTCTTCTGTTGTGTCCTGTATTTCTTCATCAATATTTATTTCGTAATCGTGATCAATGTAAATTGTAGTGTCTTTTTTGGTTTCTTCTTCTTGTGCTTTAAGAGATACGGGAAAATTGAAAAATAAAGTTGAAGCGACAAATAAAATTAAAAATTTCATAAATAGCTCTCCTTTTTTTGGTGGTTTATTCGAACATTGTAGCTTAATGTTTCATCTTGTAAAACTCTGATCTCAGAATTGCCATAAGATGAAAATCACAATATCGATTATGATGATACATCGCTTCTCTTAATGTTCCCTCAATTTTAAATCCGCATTTTTCGTATGCTCTAATTGCGTTTTTATTTTCAACTGCAACATGAAGTTGAATTCTATTTAAATTCAGAATGTCGAAGCCATATTCTACCATAAGTTTGGTTGCTTCTGTACCAAATCCTTTTGACCAGTGTTCGGGATTCCAGATTGCAAGAAAAAAAGTAGCCATGCGACTTACATAATCAATTCTAACAAATGAAGTCAAACCAACTGGTTCGTCTTTTTCTTTCTCAACGATAGTAAAAAGTAAATTTTCTCGTATACTTGTTTGTGAAAAAATTTCAGCTTTAACCTGTTCAAAAGTCACTGGATAAAATAAAAAGAGAGTTTCTCTTACTTGAGGATTATTCTTTCCGAAATAAAAAAGCTGTAAATCATTTTCTTCAACTGGCCTCAGGTAAATTTTTTCACCTTCGAAAAATTTTACTTTGAAATTCATTTTAATCCTCACTTAATTCTTTCGAAACAGGTAATTCTGGTTCGACCATTATAACTTTTTCTCTTTGCATTTGCACAGTTCCTGGCGGCATTCCTTTTCTCTTAATTACATATTTCTTTTCGGTATAAGCAACCGGGACCAATTTAGAATGTCTTGCTTTGCTATAATACGCAGCAATCGAAGCGGCTTGTTGAATTATGTTTTTGGGGATATCTTCGTTTTTATTTTGCTTTCTAATGATTACATGCGAACCACTAACGCCACGAGCGTGAAACCATAAATCGTCACTCTTTGCAAATTGAGTTGTTAATAAGTCATTTGACTTGCTATCTTTACCTGCATAGACATCATATTTGCCTTCCAGTTTGAAGTGGTGAAAATGTTTTTCAATTGAATCTTTTTCTGATTTACCTTTTTGTTCATCCATTAATTTTTTTAATTCCTTTATATCAGTTGAACTTTCAATTTCATCGATTTGATCTTTTATTTTTTCAAGCTCTTTTTCAGTTTTTTGCACTAATTTAGATAAAGATTCGATGCGGGACTTTTCTTCACGGGCTCTTTCGAAATATTCTTCTGCGTTTTGAAAAGGGGATAGTGTAGGATCAAGTTTGATATTATATTTTTTGTTCTCAAATTCAATTTGAAATGTTTTCATTCCTTTTTTGATCTCATTTGCATGAGTAAGTATAAGATTACCTTTTTGTCTAAACTCTTCGGAGTGATCAATAAAATTTTCTGGTTTTTTCAACTCCTGTAATTTTTTGAAGTGATGCTCATAGTCAGATTTTAATTTCTTTAATAATCTCTCTTTAATGGAATTTAAGTCTTCATTTTTTTGCAAGTAGAAATAAGAACGTGCAAGATCTCGAAATAAATTTTCTGATTTCACGAATGGTTGGTTTTTTGACTTGAATTCAAAAAACGAAGAAGTCCAATCATTATAAACTAAAAGGGGAGATTTTTCGATTTCATTTAATATTTCATTGAAAGTCTGAAAGTAGCTTTTACCAGTTTGATTTTTTCTGAACTCAAGCTCATCGACCAGAAATTTGCCAATGATTTTCAAATATCTTTTATTTTGAGCATTCCCTTCTTCAAACAAAGAATTAAACTTTTCTTCTTCTGTAAAATATGAAATATCAATTTGTGAAATTGGAAAAAGTTCATTGAAATTTTTATTTGACACTTCATCTGATTTTTTGAAGCTATCCAGAATCAATTGAGAGTGCTTATTTAACAGAACAACATTTGAATGATGACCTCTAAACAGAAAAACGAGAGACAAATTTTCAAAATTGAATCTGATATTTCTCTCGAAATTATCTATTGTAACTTCAATTAAAATTTTTTCAGAAAGCAATTCGAAAAATTCAGCATAATTTTTTTTTGCGAATTGAAAATCATCTTTCAAATAAATTAGTGGTGGAAGCTTTTGAAAAGTAAATATGAGAAATTTTTCTTGATCATTAAGAAAAAAGCCAGTCACAAGTTCATTCTTCGACTGGCTTATTGATTTAAAGAATTTGAATTGCTTTAAATCCTGATTAAGTTCCTTAACAATTCGTTTAAGAAAAAAATAATTGTCAAACATTTTTCAAAGATTTTTTAATCCATAAATGATATAAATACATCAATATGGTTGCAATCAGTCCAATTCCAAATAAGATCAAGAAAAGTGTTGAGTGAGTTTCATCAACTTTGCCAAATGATTTATAAAGCCAACCACCAAATGTACCGCCTACTAACCAACCAATTGAAATAGGCAGAAAAGCAAATCCTTGAAATAAAGCTTCCTGTCCCTCAGGAGCGAGATCTGCAATATATTCATAATATCTTGGAGCTTGAGTCATTTCTCCGATTGAAAAGACGACAATTCCGGCGATAAAAGTTGGAATTGATGGATAAAGCATCATCACAATCCAGGAAAAACTTGAAAAGAAAAATCCAGAGATAATAGCTTGAATAGTTGGAATGTTTTTAGTCAATCGATTTACAACTAATTGTAAAAAGATAATAGACCAGGCACCCATAGACTCAATAATCTCAAATGGAGCAATCTTATCAATGTGATCAACGATAAAGTATGGAACTATTACAAAAATTTGCCAGAACATAATCCAGAATAAAGAGAAGATCAAGAGGAAAATCATGAATCTAAAGTTTGATAAAACAAGTAATAAATTTTTTATGATTTGAAATAAACTTGGGGGAGTTTCAGCTAATTTTTTTTCAGGTTCACGATAAAAGATTAAAGTAGAAATAAACATTAATAGACAGCTTGTTGCGGAAACGATATAGACAAACTCGATTCCATATTTATCACGAACTAAATAGGCAATTGCTGGTCCTAAAGCGGCACCAATATTTACGAGCCAGTAATAAATTGCATAACCAAATGATTTAGTCTCTTCCGTTGAAGTCAAAGCAATTGTACCAAGGACACTTGGTTTAATGAAAGAACCACCTATGGCTGTGAAAATCAAAATCATCATCAATAAAGAGAATTTGTCCAAATCTGAGTAAATGGAATTAAATGCAGTCATACCTGTTGAACCAATAAGAAAATAACCAATTGCGAGAACAGAGAAAGCAAACGAGAAAGATTTTCTGAAACCGAATTTATCGGCAAGGGCACCAGCAAAAATTGGTAGAAAATAAATTAATCCACCAAAGATTGATGAAAGCTTGCCGGCGGTAACTTCATCGAATTTTAAGTGATCGCGAAGAAAGACGCTTAGAATAGTTGCCTGACCGTAGTAAGCTACTCGTTCGAAAAGTTCCATTATATTGGCAACCCAGAAAGAATGTTGAAAGCCTTTAATTGTTTTTAAAATTTTTTCTTTCAAATTCACTTTTAACCTCGAATTTGTTTTTAGATGAGGACAAGTTCTGTTTGAATTTCGCCAGTTACTTCAGCTGTGTAATCTTTGTGAATAAAAACATTAACTTCTGTCCTCACAGCCATTTCACCGGGCAAATAAATTCCTGGTTCAATTGAAAACAAACAACCTGGCATTAATTCTCTTTCATCTTTTGTTTCTAGATTATCAATGTTTGGTCCATTGCCGTGGGTTTCTTCACCAATTGAATGACCGGTTCTGTGAATAAAATACTTTCCAAAGCCGGCTTTCTTAATAACATTTCTGCAAACATCATCAACTTGCCATCCGTAGATTTTTTTCTTTTTACTTAGATTATCTTGAATAAATTTAATTGCCGCATCTCTAGCATTCTTTGCGACTTCAAAAATTCTGACATATTTTTCCGCGGGATTTTGTCCAACATAACCAACCCAGGTGATGTCGTAATAAATTCCACCTTCGACATTTTTCTTTGCCCATAGATCAATTAAAACAGTATCGCCTTCTTTGAAATAATACCCATCTGGTTTTGGTTCGAAATGTGGATCAGCCGGATGATCGTTTATTCCAACAATTGGTTCTGCGTTAGTATAAAGATTTCTTTCCCTGAATTTTTCCATAATGAATTGTTGCAGTTGATATTCTGAAAGTTTTTCACCTGTGTCGATCGCTTGACGAATTTTCTGAAAAGCAAGTTTTCTAATCTCATCAATATCTTTTTGTGCTTCTTTGTGAAGTTGATAACCGCGCTCATCCAGCAGTGCTTCAAAAATTGAAATCAAATCAGCTGATGAAACTACTTTCACACCGAAGCTCTTGATTAATTCAATTGTACCTGCATCCACGATCGAAACATATGGAATATTGTTTTTAGGAGAATATTGCATTGCAATTTTTTTAGCTGAGCCAAGAATTTTCTTTAATAATTTGTGTTGTTCCTCATAAGGTAAATAAACAAATTTTTTCCCTGGTAATGTATCAAGTTTTGTTGATTCCACAGCTGATACGAGCTTTTTAGGTTCACCTTTTGCTGGAATAAAATAAAACCATCTTCGAGTAGTGTGTCTATTTTCAAGACCTAAAATTTTATAAGCAAGTGGGTCACGGTTATGAAAGTCGTAAAATAACCAGCCATCTAAATTTGCTCTTCGAAGTTCCTGTTGAATTGCCTTGATATCCATCTTTTTCTCCTTCAGTTGTTTATTGTATTAAACTTTTTCAAAGTTAATTAAATGAGAGAAATTGAAAAATAAAAAATCTGAATTTGAAAGATGATACCATTTTGGTGTTTAAAATCGATTGTCTATTTAGATATTAGTTGTTCATTTAATTTTATCATGAATAAAAATTTTATGGTATCCCATATATATCTATCGATATTCTTCGATATCGAAAAATAAGGAAAAATACCGGGACAAAAGTTACAATAAAAATTCCAGTTTAGTTATTATGAAAATTTTAATTGCAGATGATTATATACTTTTTAGAGATGGTTTGAAAAAGATAATTTCGGAAAAAATACCTGAAGCTAGTTTTGGCGAAGCAAGAGACTATGCAGAATTGATTGATCTTATTAGCAAAAAGAAGTGGGATATTTTAATCTTAGATTTAAATATGCCTGGAAGAAGCGGCCTTGACGCATTGATTGAAGCCAGAAAATTAAGTCCTAGTTTACCAATATTAGTTTTAAGTATGTATTCTGAGAATCAGTTTGCAACAAGAGTAATTAAAGCAGGGGCAATGGGTTATCTAACAAAAGGTTCTTCTCCCGATGAACTAATTGATGCGATTAAATCAGTAATAGATGGTGGTGTTTATCTCACAAAAGAAGTTGCAAAAATTTTGACTAAACAACTCAGGTTTGGTGATAAATCAAAACTTGATAAACTTTCTGATAGAGAATATCAGGTTTTTTTAGCACTTGCAAAAGGGGAATCTATTTCTGAAATCGCAAAGAGACTTTCCCTGAGCCCAAAAACTATCAGCACTTACAGGATAAGAATTTTGGAAAAGCTTGAACTTAAGAACACAGCAGATCTGGTCAAATTTGCGATTGAAAATAATCTTATTGATTGATTTTTTTTTGATAAAAATTCTTTCTTAGCCCTTCATTCAATAGAACAAATAAAATTTTAAGTACATTGTTTGGTATGAGAGGAAAATTCCATATTAAAAATCACCTTCCGCAACCTGAAAATAATCAACCTTTAGCTGGGGGATATTAGGTTATATTATGATTGGTTTTAACTATCATCCTTAATTTATCGAAGGAAAACAGAACACAATTTTTCTAAAATTCAAAATTAATTAAGTTCAATTTCCTAAAATTTTAAGAGTAGATATAGGTTAATAACTAATGTAAGTTCCATCAAATCTAAATCCTATCCATCTTTGTGTCTTCTCGGCTACGGTTGTTTCAGTAATTGCAAAATATATAAACCATGAAAATGAAGATATCTCACTTGCTGCCATTGAAGCACTTGGTAGAGTAAATCATCCCAACGCAATTCAAATCCTCATTGAACTTCTGCATTCGTATGAAAGAAATAAAAAAATATGGTGGAATGATCATCACTGAGGCTGAATCTACAGCAATCGTCTACGGCATGCCTAAAGTAGTTACTGATGCAGGGTTTGCTGATAAACAACTTCCCTTATATGAAATAGTACAGACATTAATGGAGGTGATTAAAAAATGAAAATTCTTATAGTAGATGATTCCGCTCTATCCCGACGAATATTAAATAAAATTATCTCTGCTGAAGACAGGCAAGTTATCGAAGCAGATAATGGGCTTTCGGCTATTGAAAAGTTTACTATCGAAAAACCTGATATTGTATTTCTCGATCTTAATATGCCAGATATCCCTGGTTTTGAGGTTTTGAAAAGTATGAAAGAAATTGATCAGAATGTTAAAGTGGTCGTAGCTACAGCAGACTTGCAGGAAATCACAAAGAAACTTGTATTGGAGCAAGGTGCTTATTGTGTAATTAACAAACCTTTTGATGAAGAGGAGGTTATTCGAGTAATTAATGAGTTAAAACAGGAGAATTAGGATGCTTTTAACAGAAAAACAAAAAGATGCAATTGCAGAAGTGATTAACATCAGCTTTTCAAGAGCAGCAAAATCTTTAAATGAATTGACGGGAAGCAGAGTTTTAATTTCCGTCCCTCGTATCGAACCTTGCCAGAGTCAACCAAAGCTCTGGTCATATATCCGTAATTATAAACGCTTGCCTTTTTCTGTAAAAGAAGCTTTAAATAAGAAAGAAGCTCTAATTCAAAAAAGTGAGGCGGAAAGGAAGCTGAAAGAAAGTGAAAAACTTTTTAAAACTTTAGCAGAGACAAGCATTATTGGTATTTATTTACTAAAAGATTTGAAATTTATTTATGTGAATGAGGGTTTCTTGAATATTTTTGGGTATAATAAAAACGAAGTAATTGATAAAATGGGACCACTTGATCTAGTTGTTTCGGAATCAAAAGAATTACTTAAACAAAGTTTAATAGATAGATTGGAAGGAAAAGTTGATAAAGTAAATCTAATATTAAAGGCAAAAACGAAGAAGGGACATTATATTTTTATAGAATTTTTTTCACGAGTAATTGAATTAAACAATGAAAAACATATAATAGGAGCTGTAATCGATATAACAGATAGAATTCTTTCAGAATTAGAAGTTCAAAAATCAGAATTGCTTTTTAGGACCGTCTGGGAAAATTCAATTGATGCAATGAGGTTAGTTGATGAAAATGGAATAGTGGTCAAAGTTAATCAGGCATATCTAAATTTGTTTAAAGTTACTGAAGAACAGGTATTAAACAAACCATTTTATTTAGTTTATGATGAATCATCTTATAATGAAAACATCACAAAATTTTCAGAAAGAATAAAAACCAATTCAATTCCAGAAAAAATAGAAATGGATATGCTTTTGTGGAATAAAGAGAAGATATATCTTGAAGCAAGAAATAAGATTTTAGTAATTGATAATAAAAAATATGTATTGACAATATTCAGAGATATGACAGAAAGAAAGAAATATGAGATGGAATTGATTAAGGCTAAAGAAGAAGCTCTTGAAATGAGCAGGTTAAAGTCAAATTTTCTTGCAAATATGAGTCACGAAATCCGTACGCCACTTAATGGAATGATTGGGTTTTCGGAATTATTAAAAGAACATCTTGAAGGTGATTACAAAGAATGGGCTACAATTATCCACAATGGCAGTTTGAGACTTTTGGAAACTCTGAACACGATTCTTGATTTTTCACAAATTGAAGCAGATAAAGTTATACCTTATTACACAGAATTTGATGTTAAAGATCTTACAGAAAATGTAGTTCGATTATTCTCTCAGGTCACAATTAAGAAGGGATTGAGTTTGAATTTTCATTGTAATTTGAAGAACACAAAAGTTAAATGTGATGAGAAACTTTATAGGCGAATTGCAACAAATCTAATTAACAATGCAGTCAAATTTACTTTTAAGGGTAAAGTAAATGTAATATTGACGGAAGATAACGGCAATTTCATCTTGAGAGTTCAAGATACTGGAATTGGAATTCCTGAGGATAAGCTTGATTATATTTTCTTGGAGTTCAGACAGGTAAGTGAAGGATTGGGAAGACAATTTGAAGGAACAGGATTGGGATTGACAATAGTTAAGAAATATGTTGAAAAATTAAATGGAAAGATTGAAGTCAGAAGCAAAGTAGGCGAAGGTTCTACATTCACAATTTATTTACCCAAGAATTTTTAAAGAATATTCCTGTGAATTTTTACTTTTCATTTGAACAAAAATTAAGTCTTCCCTTTTAGAAAGATTTGGAAAAACATTTTAAAATCTTTGTATTCCAAAAAATCAATTAAAAGATTTTTCGCATTACTTGATCAATGGAACACCTATACATGCATTTGGTTCAGCAATTTTCAATAGGTTTGCAATCGTTGGAGCTATATCGACTGTATAGATTTTATCGTTAACTGTTTGCTTTGGAATTTTCCATCCATAAAATATAATAGGAATGTGTGTATCGTAAGTGTAGGAAGATCCATGCGTAGTGCCGTGTTCAAGGAATCTAAATAAAAATCCAGGTCTTAATGTGAAAATTATATCAGCTGATTTTGCAGGATGCCATCCGTTTAAGATAAAATTCTCTCCAGATCTTGATGCCTGGTATTTTTCGAGTTCACTGCGAAAAGCTATTGTTTGAATCTCAGGGAAGACATCTCGCAAATAGTTGGATATTTCTCTTTCGATTTTATAATAATCCAATAAGTTTTGATTTATTAAATTTCGGTTTAGATAGATAAATCCATAAGAATAAAATTCAATTAAATCACTTGTTCCATAGGATCGGCTTGTGAATACTTTTAGTGAATCTAAAATTTTAGAATTTGGAAGTTCACCTGTCGGTATTTTGTTATCTTTTAAGTAAGCTGGAGTTTCAAGAGCGCCGTGATCAGAAGTAAGAAAAAGAAGGTAATTCTTCTCGCCAATTTCTTTATCTAAAAATTCAATTAGATCAGCTAATTGACGGTCTAATCTTAAGTAAGTGTCCATCAATTCATAAGAATAATTTCCCCATGTGTGACCAATTAAATCAGTAGACGAAAAACTTATCGCAAGAAAATCTGGGACTGAATTTTTTCCAAGTTTTTCATTTTTAATTGCTGATTTAGCAAGTTCAATTAAAATATTATGAATAAATGGAGTGAAAGCAAGTGCATTGTATTTTTCTTCAGGATTTAGATTCCTAAAAGAATGGGGGAATGACTTTTTTCTTTCTTTGAAGAAATCTGGTTCGTAAGGAGATTCATCAGGAGAATTTATTTCATAAAATTTTTTATCTAAGAGCAAATTCCAATCACTTGATAAGTATTTATCAGCCAGTTTCAGGTTATTAAAAGTTTTTACCCATTCAGGTAGATCTTTAGCATAGTATGTTGAAGAAATAAAATCTCCAGTTTTTGTGTTGTACCAGAAAACGCCATCTGCCATATGACCTGCCGGCAAAATAGCTCCTCTATCTTTTACTGAAATTGAAATTACCTTCGATTTTTTGTTGGTGAAAAGTTTTAATGCATCAGTGATTGTAGTTGCGAGTAAATTTTTAGGAGATTTTTTTCCTTGCTCATCATTTGAACCAACTGATTCAACATCTGGATCGGCGACACAATTAATTACTTTTTTAAGTGTTTTATCATAAAAGTCATTGTTAATAATTCCATGATAGTAAGGTGATGTTCCTGTGTAGATTGTTGCGTGTCCGGGACCAGTATTGGTTGGAATATAATTGTAGTGAGCATTTGTAAAATTGGAACCTTCGTTCAATAGTTTCTTAAATCCTTTTTCTGAATATAAATCATAATAACGATATAAATCGTTAAATCTCATTTGATCAACTACGATTCCAACTACAAGTTTTGGTTGATCTAGTTTTTGAGAGAAAAGATTAAATGTTATAACCAGTAATAGTAAATGAATAACTAAAATCTTTCTTTTCATTTTATCACCTTAATAATATTTGAATAATTATTTACAAATTTAATAAACAATTAATTAATAAAATTTTTAGAACTATTACAAAGTTTTAGCTGACAATCAAATTCAAGAAAAATGGTTTCGAATGATTTGTTTTAAAGGATTGAAATATGAATGATCAGTTGAAAATCAATGAATTTATAATTTAATAGGTCAGGTTCCGGTAATGAAACCTGACCTATTGATATTAACAATTAGCCTATTTTATCAAAGTAAGTTTTTTGTTTTGTGAGAAGTTACCTGCTGTTAATCTGTAAAAATAAATTCCTGATGAAAAATTAGAACCATCAAATTCAACTTTATGAATTCCAGCTTCAAGTACATTATTGACCAGTTCCGCTACTTTTTCACCAAGTGAATTATAAATTGATAAATTCACCATAACTTTCTCAGGAATGCTGAATTGAATAAGTGTCTTTGGATTAAAGGGATTTGGATAATTCTGCATCAGATCATAAGTGAGTTTATTATTCAATTTCTTCAATAAGAGTTTATCGACCATTGGATTATCCAATGTGATGGTTTCACCTTCGGATAAAATTTTATAATAGATTTTTTGATTGATTGCATCTGTGATTAGATAAGAAATTCCTTTTGAGTTTTTGAGAGTAATTGAAAGCGGATAATCAGTTGAACTGATCGAAATCAAATTAACATCAGAAAGATCGCTGATTAAAGAATTGTTATTGAACCTGACATCAAATTGACCGGTCGGCGGGAGTGGCGGAAGTTCGAAATCAAATTGATTTTTATTTTTCCCAATATAAAGTCTTGTTGAAGAAATATTATTACTGATTTCAAGAATTGCCCAGTCTGGATCTTCAAACTTCATTGGTTCAATTGATGTTTGTTTTGCTGCAGTAAGACTTAATGTTAAAGTTCCATTTGCTGTTGCTTTGACCCAATAGCCTTTGCCTTTTTCGATTGTATTTGCAACAAAGTAATTGTTGGTGTAACCGTAGATATATCCTGAAATGATACCGGGGGGATTGGTGGTTAGTGCGCTAACTGGAATACTTCCATTTAATGAACCAAATAAATTCCAGCCATTTCTTAAAGGAACAGAAACAGAGGAAAGAGCATTTCCATTGAGTTGAATATTTTGACCTGAAGGAAATTTTAACCAATAGCCGAAGCCTGGTTGCAAAGTATCTTTTATTACATAGTTCGTTGTATAACCATAGGCAAATGAATTAGAAGTGGGGAATAACTCATCTTTTCTGACTTGCAATGTTTGAATTGGAAGGGAGATTAAATTCCACCCTGAGTTTACATTAAATGTAGAAGTTACAACATATGTTGTATCAGTAATTGTTAGGTTAATTGGGACAATCACATTAGATTTTGCAGAATCATTATGAGCGATATTCATTTCCATTCGATATTTTCCATTTACAAGCTCATTGGTATTAAATACAAGTCTTATAGCTAGAGATTGTCCATTTGAGATAATACCAGATAAATTATTAACTGTAAGCCAATCCGGTTCTTTCTGTATTTTAACAACAAGGCTGTCACTTACATAAGTTTGATTATAAGTGATTAATAGACCATCTGTTCCCGATTCATTTTCAATACCAATCGTTGCACTGTTGAGAGTTCCAACCATTCTTAAATATCGATAGAAAATAGTTCCACTTTTTTGAATTTCAATTTGAAAAGTAACTCGAGTGTTTGCGTCGTTGTATCTTGGAACATTATTAAACTCGACGATGAATTTATTTCCATCTTTATAGACATAAACATTTCCACCTGCGCCAGGATTTAAGTCATCCCAGAAACCGTAAACTGCATTATTTGGGTTAGATGTTGATGGAATGGAACCATTAGTTGGGTATGTTGATGAATAATTTGTGAATCTCAAATAACCATTACTAACAACCTCTACTGAAGAATAATTTGTACCGTAAAATGGAAATTGGAAATCGAGAGTTTGAGTTGAATATGAATCGTCACTTAAAGTAATTGGTGTACCAAGATCTGCAATGGTTGTCCAGGTGAATCTTGGTCCGTTTGGTTCTCGACTATCTTTCCATCTATAACCGAATTGATCTGGTCCACCGCTTCCAAGAATTGAAAATCCATTTCCTGCTTTTTCCATTAATTTAAATTCATGTGCTTCTTCGTTGCTAATTGATTGTAAATACATAGAAAAGTTTTTTGTAGGGAATGTGTGATTTTGTAAACTGACATTAAATTTAAGTGTTGAAGGTTGAGTTGAATTATTGCTGATAATGACCGAGTCCTGAAAATTTATATTTGCTGGCTTAATTAAATTTAATGAATCAGGATTTAGGACAATCGAAGGTTTGTAAAGAGTTGTTCCACTATTACTATTAGAAACTAAACTCCAGTTATTCCACACATCTCGTGAGCGAATTGCAAAGTAATAAGTTGTATTGAAGGCCAAATTATCAACGGTAATTGATTGTGGTCTTCCAGCGCTGTCGGGTGAAGGTACATTTAAAACTTTTATTGCATTGTTAAAAGAAATTGTATCTAAGATTGGACCTGATGTAGTATATCTAATATCGTAAGCAACAACTCCACCAGGAGAATTATCAAAAGGAGCAGACCAGGTTAATTTTAGATGATTAGAACCAATTTCACTTACCTGAAGATTTGTGATTTGTGTTGGTGGAACTGAATCTCTATTTGCCAGATAAAGAAATGCAGCATAAACATCGATTAAACCTTTTCCATAAGTATTATCTTCACCAGGATCACCGAGATCAACCGCTGTATTATAGAGTGCATATTTAAGTTGAGTTCCGGTAAGATCTGGAAAAACTTGTTTTAATAAAGCGATTGCACCAGCAACATGTGGAGAAGCCATCGATGTTCCACTCATAGTTGCATATCCACCGCCACGAATAGCTGACCTAACTGATGTTCCAGGTGCAACAACTTCAGGCTTAATTAACAATGATCCTGTTCCACCACAAGTTGAAGGACCACGACTGGATGAACTGGCAATTGGATATCCTGCAGTATTTCCATCTATATTACCAACAGCAAAAACATTAACTTCATTCGTGTTGATGTTTTTTGGTTTGGTGATTGTAGAAGTGCCAGGTCCCTGATTTCCAGCTGAAAATACAATTGCAATTCCAGCTGCTTCAACGGCATCAAAAGTTTGTTTGTAAATTCCTGTGCATTCGTCTGTTGCATTGGGATCGTACCAGGAATTACTGATTACATCAGGCATATCGTTGATTGTGTTTGGATTTCCGTCGGGATTCATTGCCCATTGAAAAGCAGCAATTGATTTGCTTGTATGTGGTGAAGAACAAATTGTTTTTGCTGCTATCCATTGTGCATCTGGAGCAACGCCAATTGTATCTGTTCCAGCTCGACCAACCATAGTTCCCATTGTGTGCGTGCCGTGATCATCGCAATCTGTTGGAGTTGTTGTATTACTTTCAGGATCAAACCAGGCTTGATTTGGTGGAACAAAATTTCCACGCCATCTCGAACTTAATGCTGGATGTGTGCCTTCAACACCAGTATCAATATTCATAACCAATCTTCCTTCACCGGTTATTCCCATTTTCCACAATTTGTCTGCATTAATAACTTTTAAACCAACCTCCGCGCCTTCTATATTTTCTGGTGTAGGACCTTCATAAACATAAGGATCTTTTTGAAGTAGTGCATCAAAATCCATCAATTCAATTTCATCGTTATTGGCTAATTCGAGAACAACATTTTTATTTGCTTCAACCATTATCAGATTTGTGATCCAGAAACTTTGAAATTGTTTAACTTCACCTGATGAAAGTTTTGTATTGAGATAATTGATCAATCGGGTTTGAGTTGAATTGGCTTTCTCTTGTAACGAAGTTATTACTATTCGGGCTCGTTCTTCTGGTGTAGCTTTAATGTCATAAAGAAATTTATCAAGCTCCTCCATATCAATTCTATCTTTGAGTAAACAGAGAACTCGGATATATTCGATGTTAGACATATTATTAAGTTTATACTCTAATCTTGGAGTTAATCTTGCTTGAGCAAAAAGATTGGTTGATAGAATTGCAATTAGAAGAAGAAATAATTTTTTCATTAATCACCTCACTTGATTTAGTTAATTATTATTTCTTAAAGATAAAAATATGAGAATATAAAATCTACTTTTTAATCCGGTAAATTTCTTAAATTTTGTTGATAGAATAATTCACTTTAAACGAGATTTTTAGAAAAATATAATAACGATTTGATTTATTGTTCAACATCTCAAATTAAATTTTAACATTTAAAATCTATTACACGAAAATCTGATTTTTGGTAATCAAATAATTGCAGGGTTAAGAATAGAAAGAAAACCTTAATGATAAGTATTAAGGTTTAAGATGATTTCTGAGAACAAAAAAGCCACTCATTCGAGTGGCTCTTTTGCTTTTTTATGTTAGGGGGTTAAGCCATAAATGATATTAATATTTTGCTAATTTCAATGCAGCGTTATAGATATCATCAACCTGTGGTAAGATTGCGTTCTCGAGAATTTTAGAAAAAGCGACAGGAGTATCTTTACCGCCAACTCGCATAACTGGTGCATCAAGATATTCAAAAGCATATTCAGCAATTAATGCAGCAACTTCTCCGCCAAATCCACCTGTTAATTTATCCTCATGAACCACAAGTGCTTTACCTGTTTTCTTAACAGTTTGAAAGATTGCTGTCTTATCGAGAGGAGAAAGGCTTCTTAGATCGAGAACTTCAACATCAATATTGTGCTCATCTTTAAGTCGTTTTGCAGCTCTCAATGACCAATGAACAGTGGTTCCATAAGTAATAATTGATAAATCAGTTCCAATTCTACGGACTCTTGCTCTACCAAATGGGAAGCAATAATTTTTTGGTGGTTTTGGTGTTGCAGCAAATGGTTGATTGTACAAAAATTTTGGTTCAAGGTATAAAGTAACTCCACGATTACGCATTGCACATCTCAAAAGTCCAACCGCATCATCAGCAAAAGAAGGCATTACTACTCTCAAACCTGGAAGAGATGTGAATACAGCTTCGAGATTTTGAGAGTGATATAGCCCACCGCCAATATAACCACCTGATGCTAATCGAATGACGACATTGGGGACAAATTTACCGTAACTTCTCCAGTAATCGTGAGAAAGTTCAATTAATTGTTCCATTGCAGGCCAGAAGTAATCGGCGAATTGAGCACCTTCGACAACCACCACAATGTCGTCACGATATCTTGAAAAACCTTCAGCTGTACCAACAATAAAATCTTCTGCAAGTGGTGCATTAAAGACTCTTTTTTCACCAAATTCTTGAAGCATTCCTTTAGTTACATTGAACACACCGCCTTTATCTTTTGATGCAACATCCTGACCCCACAGAAATGTGTTAGGATTATTTCTGAATTCTTCTTTTAATGTTTCATTAATTGCTTCTCTCAAAGTAATTTTTGGAAGTGAATCATCGTATTGAATTTGATCCATTTCCTGTAATTCATGGACCGGGCAGAACTCAATCTCCTTAGGAACAACGAAATC
>JBNAWO010000022.1:25534-28869 GCA_049699815.1 Ignavibacteria bacterium
TGCTGCTTCTGCTCTTTTTGCGGCTTCTTCAACCTCGATTTCATTAGATCTCTCAATTTCAAGAATATCTTTTTCAGATAAGATATTATTAAGGATTAAATAATTTCTAAATCTTGGAAGGGGATCGAGTTTTTTGACTTCATTAAGTTCTTCTTTAGAACGATATAATTCATGGCGATCAGAATTACTGTGAGCATGGATCCTGACACAATCGGCTTCAATCATTGCAGGTCCACGACCACTCTGAACATAATCAATTGCTTCTTGCATTCCTCTCCAGGAATCAAACGGATTGGTTCCATCAACAATAATCCTTTTTAGATTTTTCATCCCTTCGAAGTTATCAGAAATATATCGATTTGCAGTCTGGACATTTAATGGAACAGAGATACCATATCTGTTATTTTGAATGACGAAAATAACCGGTACCTGTTCACGATTTGCACCATTTACGGCTTCATAAAAATATCCTTCACTTGTTGATGCTTCGCCTGAACTGAAAAATGCGATTTCATCACCGCCGTAAGTCTTAATTGCTCTTGCAACTCCAACAGCGTGAAGTGCATGATTTGCAACGCAACTTGAAACATTTTGAATTCTAATTTCAGGTTTGGCAAAGTGGTTGCTCATATGTCGACCACCACTTGCAACATCTGTTGCTTTTGAAAGTCCATTTAAAATAATTTCTTCTGGTGTAATTCCAGCTGCAAGGACAGTAAGCATATCACGATAGTATGGAAAAAGAAAATCTTTATTCTGTCTGAAGCTTAACCCTAACATTAATTGAATACCATCGTGACCTGCAAAAGGTGCGTGATATGACCAGCCTTTATTTTGTTTTAAATAAATGGCGGCTTTTTCATCCAGGAGTCTGCCGAGATGCATAAGTTGATACCATTTACGAAGTGTATTTGGGTGAACATTAAGATCTAAGTCTTCTAAACCGACTAACTCAAGTTGTAAACTGTTTTTAATGTCCTTCATTTTTATACCTTAATTTGTTTTAGATATTAATTACTAAATTCAATTTATTCAATTATCACTCCCTTATTCAATTCAAATTTTTTGGGAGAATTCGCACAGATAACAATTGCCTTTTAAAAAAAGTTCTAAATTTTTACCCTAAATTCTTTAAGAAACAAATAGGTTTGGATATTCCTGTTTGAAGAAATTAATTTTTTTTATTGAAGTGCTTTAAACTTTTTGGTGAAATAATTTTTTAAAGGGATTTAGCTTTAAAGTGGCCATTTTATTTGACCCTTTCAGGGTCAAACTTTGTTTTGCTTTATCGTTTCCGCCAATTTCATTGGTGGTTAATTTTAACTCTTTCAGGTTTTATTGCTATAAAAAGAATATGTGAAAAATGTGTGTAGATTATGTGTAAATCTGTGTTCGACCAAAGTATTTTTTAGCTTTCTTGTTCAATAAGATTTTATAAGGACACAGTTTTTTACAGATCAAAAAGAGATTAACGAGAAATATTCCTCGAAAATGATATGATATTTTTCTCTCAAATACTTTTAATGGCGATAGATTTTTTAATTCTTCAATTAATTGAATTATAAAAACTAAAAATTACCCTTATAAAAACACAAATCATTGAGCTAAAAAGCTTTTTTAAAATTGTAGAAATAAACTCTTCGTTTACTTATTTTTCAAAAAGTATTAATTAAAAATTATCGTTTGAGGCGAAAATGGATCAAAATCTGGATTTAAGTTTTATTACCAACCTACCAGGGCAAAAATTAAGAGATAGATTTATTCAGTTAATTAAAGATGCAAAAAAATTTGATTGTCTGGTGGGTTACTTTTATTTAAGTGGATTTTATCTAATTCAGGATGCCCTTGATAATTTTGATAAGATCAGAATTCTTGTTGGACTTGGAGTTTCTGAAGATATTTTTAAAGTGTTCAATCAAAAAGAAAAATTTGAGAAAGAAATTAACTTGCTTTCATCAGCAAAAGTTAAAGAAGAATATCTCTCAACTCTAAAGACTGAGTTTGAACACTCAGAAGACAAACCTGAAGTTGAAAAAGGAATATTGAAATTCATCGAACTGATAAATTCAAAAAAACTTGAAATCAGGATTTACCCTGAAAAAAGATTGCACGCTAAAGTTTATATATTAACTTTCAAAGAAGGTGATCGAGACATCGGTAGGGTAATAACAGGATCAAGTAATTTAACTCACGCAGGACTGGTTGATAATCTGGAGTTCAATGTCGAATTAAAAAATTTTAGTGATTATAAATTTGCATTAGAAAAATTTGAAGAGCTATGGAAAGATGGAATTGATATAACTCAAAATATCCTGTCATTTGTACACAATGAAACCTGGCTTAAAGACGACATAATTCCTTATGAACTATATCTAAAATTTCTCTATGAATATTTTGTTGACGAGTTAAAAGCAGAAGAAAAATTAGAAGAAAAATTTCTTCCCGAAGGATACATTGAGTTTGATTATCAATCTCAGGCAATCTTAAATGCTAAGAAAATTCTCGAAGCCTATGGTGGTTGTTTTATTTCTGATGTAGTTGGTCTTGGAAAAACTTATGTTGCAGCCAGATTGATTCGTGAGATTGGAGGACGAACAATGGTTATCGCACCACCTAAATTGCTTTCCAGAGAAAATCCAGGTTCATGGGTTAATGTCTTTTATGATTTTAATTTACCTCTCACTCCAATTTCGATCGGAAGCCTTGATGATGCAGTTGAAGAAATCAAAAAACGAGACTACGATAATATTATTGTCGATGAGGCACATCGATTTAGAAATGCTGAAACAATTTCTTATTCAAAACTTGCACAGATCTGTAGAGGAAAAAGAGTAATTCTGGTTACAGCAACGCCTTACAATAACGAACCTGAAGATTTACTTGCTCAAATTTCTCTCTTTCAAAATAGACGAGCGTGCACAATTCCAGGGATTAAAAACTTAGAATCCTTTTTCCAGAAGCTTGAACGAAAATTAAATAGTGTAGATCGGACGACTAATTATCAAGATTATCTGGAAATTGTAAAAGAAAACTCTCGAGAAATTAGAGAGAAATGTTTGAAATACATAATGGTCAGGCGCACGAGATCAGAAATTGAAAAATACTTCGCCAAAGATCTTGCAAAAAACAATATTAAATTCCCTGAAGTCAAACCGCCAAGATCCATATTCTATCAATTAAGTGAAGATGAAGATAAAATTTTTATGGAAACTATAAGTTTAATTACACAAAAATTCTCCTATGCTCGTTATATGCCCTTACTTTACCTTAAAGATGAAACAAAAATTAATCAACTTCTCCGTCAATCTCAGAGAAATATGGGCGGGTTTATGAAA
>JBNAWO010000023.1:0-28653 GCA_049699815.1 Ignavibacteria bacterium
CGGATGCGCCACAAGATCACGCAGGAGACTCTGTGGCGCTTCCGGGTCAATCTTTGTTCACTCAGAGAATTAATTCGAAGTTAATTGCATATGAGAGTGAACAACAAAGAAAAGAAATGGAACGAAAAGCTTCTAAAGATAGTCTGGAAATACAGAAATCGATAAATGAACAAAAAAAAGATGAGCAGGAAAATTTAGAAAGCAAGGTAAAAGAAGAACCGCAACAGTTGGAAGTTGATGAACCTGTAAAATCTGATTCAACAATTCGAAGAGAAAATAAAGATAATCGAATTAGACGAAAGTGAATGAGTATTTTGATAAAAAACTTGAACTGGAATTTTATTATCTCTTTTTAAAAGAGAGATACCGTAAATCGCCACTTAAATTTTTATTTGTATGTATTATTATAATTTTATACATCGCAATTCCATCCTTCAACATTCCGGCGCTTGAAATTACAAGAACAAGAATTTCGGGTGTAATGGAACAACGTGCTCTTGAAAATTTTTTGCTTTTTTATCCAGAACAGGATTGGATTGCGTATGATGAAATTCCGATTCAATTCAAACAGGCAGCTCTGGTAATGGAAGATGATGGTTTTGCCTATCACCGTGGAATTGATTGGGAAAGTCTTCAACTTGCATCACGAATAAATTTTAAACGAGGTAAAATTGTTCGAGGCGGAAGTACGATTACAATGCAAACAGCAAAGAATATTTATTTCTCAACTCATCGGAGTTACTTCAGAAAAGCTAAAGAGATTTTAACTGCAATTAGAATGGAAAAAGAACTTTCAAAGCAAAAAATTTTAGAACATTATTTAAACATTGTAGAACTTGGAAACGGAATTTTTGGAATTAGTGCTGCAGCTCAGAAATTTTTCGGAAAAGAAGTTGATCAATTAAATCGTGACCAGATTGCAAGAATAATTGCAATATTGCCTTCGCCTTTGAAACACAAACCAAATGATAACAGCCGTTTTGTTATCAGAAGAAAAAACTTAGCCTTAAGTCGAATTTCGTCTGCAATTTTACCGGAATGAAAAATGAAAATTGAACTAAACGAACAGGAAGCTTTAAGATTAATCTCCGAAGGTGAGAGTTCTAAGGTTGAATTTAAGAGAAAGTTTACAACATTCGAAAAAATTGCTCGTGAGCTCATCGCATTTGCAAATTCGAAAGGTGGATTAATATTTTTCGGAGTAGATGATAACGGTGAAATAGTAGGTGTCAAAAGCGAAAAAGAAACTGAAGAATTGCTCTTAGAAACTGCAAGAAATTATTGTGAACCTGAGATCGATTTGAAAGTTTATGTCCTTGAAATTGAAGGTAAAGATGTTGTCATAGGAGAAATCGAGGAAAGTTCAAAAAAGCCACACCGAATTCAAGATTATCAGCCTAACTTAAATTATCAAACTGCAAAAGTTTTTATCAGAATGAAATCAAAATCAGTCCTGGCTTCAAAAGAGATGATTAAACTTTTGCACACAACATACAATGATAATCATGAAGCAGAATTTCATCTCGGCAGGAAAGAAAAAGCTTTATTCGATTACCTTGAGAAGAATGAAAGAATTAATACAAAAGAATTTTGCCGACTTGTGAATATTTCTGAACGAAGAGCTCAAAGAATTTTAGTCAAGCTTGTCAGACTTGGTGTTTTGTTTTTACATCAAGAAGAAAACGGCTCGATTTACTTTTCTTTAAATGAATAATTATAACTGAAATTTATTTTGATCTGTAGAATCAATTTATTTGAAAAGTGTTTCTTAGTTTTAATCTGATCAAGGATCTTTATGAAAATGTAATCAACAAAACTCCAATGAACATTAAAATTGCTGCTGAAAGTCTTTCCTTCAAGTAACTTTCCTTAAAAAATATCTTCCCAAATACAACACTTAAAATTGAATTCGTACGTTTGATTGAAATTACATAAGGAACAATTGTCATACTGATTGCAAGCATATGGCAGATAATAGTTAATGTTGCAAGAAATCCAACTCCCACAAGTGGTTTAAAATTTTGATTGAGTGTAGCTGGACTTTTCTTAAATCTTGGTATGACAAAAAACAACATCAATAAACCAATGTAAAGCTGAACAGCAAATGAATAAAAGAGCGGTGATGAATTTACAACTCCAATTTTATCAAAGTTTGCTGTAATTGCCCAGATCAGAACAACAAGAAGCATATACCGTGGTCCTTTTTCTTTCACTATTGATTTGAATGGACTTAAAAAATCTTTTTGATCTTTTTTGAAGTTTAGTAAATAAGCACCCATCACAATAGAAATCATTCCAATTAAACCTTGAAAATTTGGAAACTCACCCACAATGATTGGCGAAGTAATTAAAAGCAAAAGCGGAGAAATAGTTGTAAGGGGAACTGTATTTGAGAGATCCCCACTTTTTATTGATTTCATAAAAAAAATCAGGGCAAGAATATTTAAACTACCACTTACAATCAGACCCACAAAAAACATTGGTTTTATTTCTGGAATTCCTGTGAAGAGAATAGGAATTAAAAAAATTGCTGAGTAAAATGAATTTGCCCAAGCGACTGTATATTCATCAATATCTTTTAATGTATGCTTGGCTAAAACATTTTTTAATGAATCAAAAAATGCAACACCGAATGCTAAAGGTATCCAGATCATTTTAATTGCGCCAGTTGTTCGTGAGTAAGACAGTGAATTGTTCCAAGTCCCCAGACAAGATCTACTGAATGAATTCCTACAACTTTTCTATCTGGAAATAACTCGCTTAAAATTCCAAGAGCAATCCTGTCATTCAAATCATTAAAAGTAGGAACCAGGACATATGAATTTGAAATGTAAAAATTTGCATAACTCGCTGGAAGTCGTTGACCTTCATAAAATAAAGGTTCAGGCATTGGAAGTTCAATTACTTCAACTTTGCTTCCATCTTCAAGTCGGGCATCCTGTAAAATTTCTTTATTCTCATTAAGTATTTTATAATTTTCATCACTCGGATTTTTTTCGGAACAAAGAAGTAGAGTTCTTTCATTAATAAAGCGACAAACATCATCGATGTGTCCATGTGTATCATCACCTACAATTCCTTTTTTCAGCCAGATTATGTTTTTAATTCCAAAGTATTTCTCAAAAACTTTTTGATAATCTGATTTTGTAAAACCTGGATTTCTTGTCTGAACTTTTTCATCCAGTAGACATTCTTCGGTTGTGATTAGTGTTCCTTTGCCATTTGTATCAATTGCACCACCTTCAAGCGTAACTAAATGATTTTGATAATTGGCTTCAGTGAGATTTCTACTAATTACTTTTGCAATGATTTGCGGAATTTTTCTGTCGTTTTTAAAGTTCCTGTACTTAGCCCACGCATTGAAATTGAATCTAATAGGAATCACATCATCATTTTCATCTTTTACAAAAAAAGGGGCTGTGTCTCTCAGCCAATTCCTATCGGTTTTTGCAGTGATAAAAGATATCTGCGAAAAATCTACACCAACTTTTTGTAGAATTCGAACAGCGGATTTTTTATGGGATTCATTTTGAACAATGATATTAACCTGTTCACCTTCAACTAATTTTTTAACAATTTCAGCGAACACATACGGAATTGGATGAAACTTTCCTGGCCAATCTTCTTTATTGTATGGCCAGCCAATCCAAGTTGATTCGTGCGTTTCCCATTCTGCTGGAAGTCGAAATTTCATTTCTTATCCAAATTTTTTTGGTAATAACTTAGTACTTATTTATTAATGAATGAATTTAATTCAGTTTATTCTTCTTGAGTGTGTAAAATTTTTACCCAAAATTTTGACTAAATTTTTTCCGATTGCAATTAAGAATTTGCGATAAATAAATTTTTGAAGATTCATTTTAGTTGATAAATCGTTTTGTTAGATCATCGTAGGCATCAATTCTTCGATCACGCAAAAAAGGCCAATGAGTTCTAAACACATCGACTTTTGTAAGATCTAACTCTGCGTAAAGAATTTCTTCTTTATCTTCAGATGCTTGAGCAATAATTTTTCCCTGTGGATCACAAATGAAAGATGAACCCCAAAAAATTATTCCATCACTCCGGATGTCAACTTTTTCAAATCCAACTCTGTTTACTGCAGCAACGAAGACACCGTTTGCAATTGCATGACTTCTCTGTATGATCATCCAGCTTTCCTTTTGAGAATGACCATATTTTTCTTTTTCAGATGGATGCCAGCCGATCGCAGTTGGATAAAATAAAATTTCAGCACCTTTCAATGCGGTTAATCGAGCTCCTTCCGGGAACCATTGATCCCAGCAAATAAGTGTTCCAATTTTTCCATATTTTGTTTCGAATGATTTGAAACCAGTATCTCCTGGAGTGAAATAAAATTTTTCATAATAAAGTGGATCATCAGGAATGTGCATTTTTCTGTAATAACCAGAAAGTTCACCTTTTTCATTAAGCACAATTAAGCTGTTATGATATAATCCATTTGTTCTTTTTTCAAAAATTGGAACGATGATAACCAGTTTAAATTTATTAGAGATTTTAGAGAAAGTTTGGAACGATTCACCATCCAGTTTTTCTGCAAGTTTGAAAAAATTATGATCTTCTTTTTGACAGAAATAAAGTGACCTGTACATTTCTGGCAAACAAATTATTTGTGCACCGTTCTTCGCTGCCTTGGTAACGAAATCTTTAGCTTTATTTAAATTTTTTGAAATATTTTCATCCATCGACATTTGAATCAAAGCAATACGAGTTTTCTGTTTTTTCATTTGTTTCTCCTGAAATCAAATTGATTGTTTCAAGTTTGATCTTCTAATAATTTTTGTTGCCAGTTGCCCACAAGCTCCAGCTATATCACTTCCTTTGGTATTTCTAACAAAGACAGTAAGATTATTTCTCCGTAGCTTTTCTACGAACTCATCAAATTCTTCTTGTGAAGTTGGTTGAAGAGTTGCACCAAGTCCTTTTGGATTTGTATGAGCAATTGAATTAAACGGAATGATATTAATCTTGCTCGGAATTCTTTTACAAAGTTTTGTTAATCCTTGAATATCTTTATCAGAATCGTTAATTCCTTTTAACAAGATATATTCAAAGGTAATTCGACGCCTTGTTTGTTTATAGAAATATTCAAGTGCATCGATATTCTGTTTCAACGAAAATTTTTTGTTTATCGGCATTATTAAAGATCTCACTTCTTCGTCTGTTGAATGAAGCGAGAAAGCAAGTTTACCTTTGAACGGCTGATTAGCAAAGTCTATAATCTTATCTGGTATTCCAGCAGTTGATACGGTTATTTTTTTTGCTGAAATATCGAAAGCTAAATCGGATGAAAATATAGAAAGTGATTTGATTGTGTTTTCATAATTCAGGAATGGTTCGCCCATACCCATATAAACAATGTTTGTGATTTTTCGATCTGAGTATTTGCTTGTTTGAATAAACTGATCGATAATCTCAAAGACACTTAAATTTCTTTTATAACCCATTTGACCTGTTGCGCAAAACTGGCAATCGAGAGGGCAACCAACTTGTGTGGAGAGACATAAGGTTAATCTATCTTGGTCTGGAATTAGAACTGACTCAATTAACGAGCCATCATCACATTGAAAGACAAATTTTGTTGTGGAAGTTTTAGGTGATGTTTGTGTTTCGATTAGTTTTAATTGCTCAATGGTTGCAATTTGTTTTAATTTATTTCTCAAAGATTTTGAAAGATTGGTCATCTCATCAAAAGAATCGACACGCTTTTGATAGAGCCACTGAAAAACCTGCATGGCTCTAAATTTATCTTCATTAATTTCTTCAAAAAATGTTTGAAGCTCTTCTAAAGTTTTTCCTCTGAGATTTATCTTTTTGATTTCCATTTACACATCTAAATTTGTTGCAAAAATAAGAAAACAATCTTAGAGTTTGATGATTAAAGATTAAAAAAGAAAATCTCTATTAAAGTCTTTAATAATTACGAATTGCAAGCAAATAATTTCTAATTAATATAAATCACAATCAATTTTTAGGGAAATCAGAATTTCTATTAGTATATCAATCAATCCTAAATTTAATTCAGTTCTCATTTTTCTCTATTTTTGTAAGAAATAATCAGTGAAATAAATGAGAGGTTAAAATGAAATTCACAAGAAAATC
Organism: Ignavibacteria bacterium; assembly: GCA_049699815.1. Lineage (GTDB taxonomy): Bacteria > Bacteroidota > Ignavibacteria > Ch128b > Ch128b > Ch128b. Next base: position 6,124 of record JBNAWO010000023.1, read on the forward strand.
CTGGGCTGAGCCATTTAAAATTAAAGTGGTCGAACCACTTAAGATGACTACAAGAGAATATCGACTAAAAGCGATCAAAGAAGCTGGGTACAATACTTTCCTTTTGAAATCAGAAGATGTTTATATTGATTTATTAACCGATAGTGGAACAAGTGCAATGAGTGATTATCAATGGGCTGGAATGATGTTGGGTGATGAAGCATATGCTGGAAGTAAAAATTATTATCATCTTGAAGATGCAGTCAGAAAATATTATGGATTTAAATATCTTGTTCCTACTCATCAAGGTAGAGGTGCTGAACATATCATATCAAAAATATTAATTAAACCCGGCGATTACATTCCTGGTAATATGTATTTTACTACTACAAGACTTCATCAGGAACTTGCAGGCGGAACCTTTGTCGATGTGATTATAGATGAAGCACACGATCCAGAAAACGAACATCCCTTCAAAGGAAATATTGACTTAAACAAACTGGAAGCATTGGTTAAAAAAGTTGGTGCAAAAAAAATTCCATATATCTCTGTTGCGGCGACAGTTAATATGGCAGGTGGTCAACCAATTTCTATGGAAAATGTTCGTGAGGTTAAAGCTTTCTGTCAGAAACATGGAATTAAAATGTGGTGCGATGCAACTCGTGCTGTTGAGAATGCATATTTTATTAAAGTTAGAGAGAAAGGTTATCAAAACAAATCAATTGAAGAAATCTTAAAAGAATTTTGTTCACATTTCGAAGGAATATGGGTTAGTGCAAAGAAAGATTGTCTTGTGAATATAGGGGGATTTTTAGCGACTAAAAATAAAAAAGTTTTTGAGGAAGCTCGAAATCTTGTCGTTGTTTATGAAGGTCTTCATACTTATGGTGGACTTGCTGGTCGTGATATGGAAGCAATGGCTCGTGGAATTGAAGAGATGGTTCAACTTGATCATATAAAAGCAAGAATTGGACAGGTTGAATATCTTGGTAATAAATTAATTAAAGCAAAAATTCCAATTGTAAAGCCGATAGGTGGTCACGCAATTTTCATTGATGCAAAAAAATTCTTACCTCACATCCCACAAATTCAATTTCCAGCTCAAACTCTTGCCGCTGAAATCTATATTGATTCAGGTGTGAGAGCAATGGAAAGAGGAATTGTTTCGGCAGGAAGAAATAAAGAGACAGGCGATCATAATTATCCAAAACTCGAGCTTGTAAGATTGACAATCCCTCGCCGAGTTTATACTCAAGCTCATATGGATGTAACTTTCGAAACAATTGTTGAAGTTTATAACAGAAGAAAAGAAATCAAAGGATTAAAAATGGTTTATGAACCTAAATATTTGAGATTTTTCCAGGCAAGATTTGAACGGTTGAAATAAATTCTTAACTTAAATTAGACAAATGAAATTTGATGAGCTATGATTGAAACAAAGGAAGCTTTTATTAAAAGTTTAAATAGATTAATTGAAGAATTTAATCAATACAATTCTGGTTTAGATTTTTCACTCAAATTATCTCAACTCTATAATGATAAAATTCAAAGTCTTACGAAAGATTGTCCTGATGAATTAGCAATTGCTGCAATTGGCGGATTAAGCCGAATGGAGCTTTCTCCTTTCTCTGATATTGACTTAATATTCATTACTAATACTGTTGATGATCATAAAAATTATATTGCAAAGACAGTTCAAACATTGTGGGATTCTGGAATTGGCGTTTCTCATTCAATAAGAACATTTAATCAGATTTATGAATTTGCTGAAAACGATTTGCTCTCTTTTACTCAATTGCTTGAGATGAGATTTATCTCTGGCTCTCAACAAGTATTTTTAAAATTTCTGGAGAATCTAAAAAACATCATCAATTCAGAATTGAAAAGAAATTTATTGGATTCTTTCCTGATTGATATTAACAAAAGGCACAGTTCATACGGCAACTCTCCATTACTTCTTGAACCGAATATTAAAAATACTCGCGGCGGTATCCGAGATCTACATTCAGCTGCCTGGCTTTATTATGTTTTGAAAAATGAAATTCCAATTCTTGATCGATTTGATACTGCTGTAAATCATTACCTGCTTAGTGCAGTAAATTCTGGAACATTAACATCATTCAAGGCAAAAGAAATTTATGATGCTTATGATTATCAAATAAAACTCAGAAACGCTCTCCATATTGTTAATTCAAATTCACGAGATAGATTTGACTTCCAGGCTCAATTGAATGTGACAAGGTATTTTTATCCCGAATACTCCAACATTGATGAAAAGCACATTGATTTGATGAAGAAATATTTTGAAGCATCATTGAAATTAAATTCACTTTTAGAAACTCAATACAAAGATGCGCTCAACTTTATTCATCCTTGTGAAAATTATAAAACTTATCAACTTGATGAAGATTTCATTCTTTGTGGAAGATTTATTCGATACCAGAAAAATGAAAAATTATCTCTTCCTCAAATAATGAATGCTTTCCATTACCAGGTGCAGTATGATGCAATCTTTGATAATTCCTTAGATGAGGAAATTCGAAAAAGTCTTGAATATTTTGACGGGACCGAAATCACAGATGCTGATGTCAAAAGATCTTTCAAAAAATTCTTTCAAAGAAGAGAAAATATTTGTGAAGCTTTGGTTAATATGCATCGGCTTGGTGTACTTGGTTTTTTAATTCCTGAATTTGATGCACTCAAATTGTTTTTTCAACCAAATGCTTACCACATTTACACGACTGATGAACATACATTAATGGCAATTAAAAACCTTTACAATCTTGAGCTTGATAATTCTTTAATCGGAGAAATTTTCAGAAAGTATGAAAATAAAGAACTTTTAATTCTTGCCGTTTTATTTCACGATATTGCAAAACCAATTACTCATTCTGGTCACGAGCTAATTGGTTCTCAAATTGCTGAAAATGTGATGCAACGTTTTGGATATTCAGAAGACGAAATTGAGTTAGTTTCTTTTCTGGTTGAAAATCATTTATTGATGGAACAGACTGCTTTCCGAAGAAATCTTAACGATGTCAATATCCTTAATTCATTTAGATCAAAATTTAAAAGTATTCAAGAGCTTGATTACCTTTACCTATTAACTTATGCTGATCTCTCAGCTGTCAATCCGAGTTTATGGACAAACTGGAAGTATTCTTTATTGAACGAACTTTATTCAAAAGCAAAAGAGATGATTTTGTTTGGAATTACAGCCGAAGAACTTCTAAGTCCTAAGATTGATCAATTTGATTTTTCAACATTCGTTATTGATAAAAAAGATTATCTTGAGCATATCGAACAGTTTGATGATACAAATTACCTTTATACTTTTTCTGAAGAGGAAATAGCTTCTCATATAAAAGAAATAAAAAAAGGGAATGTACTTTCAATCCTTCACAACAATACTTATGAGTTTACACAACTTACAATAATCACAAAAGATGAAAAAGGTTTGCTCTCGAAAATTTGCGGTTCGATTTCGGTAAGTGATTGCAATATTCACGATGCAAGTATCTTTACCCGAAAAGACGGAATTATTATCGATACATTTAAGATCACAGACTTTGTTACACATAAACCTTTAACCGAAGACCATTTCGAAGCACTTGCGGAAACTATAAGCCGTGTCCTTTTACAAAATTTTAATCTTGAAAAAGCTTTTGAAGAACATCGAGAAAAATGGAGAAGGCTGGATAAAAAAAATGTAATTCCAATTGATGTGGAAGTAAAGTTTGAAGATCATCCTACCTACACAATCGTAGATATTCACGCATCGGATCGAATCGGACTACTCTATCTAATTACAAAAAAATTAACTGAACTTGGTCTCAATATTTACTTTGCTAAAATTGGAACCAAGTTAAATGGAGCTTTTGATAGTTTTTACATCCTCGACGAAAACTTTCAGAAACTCCCAACTTACAAATTTGATATTCTGAAGAAAGAGATTATCGATACATTATCACAATTTGAAAGAGCATTTGAAACTTGATGAACATCTCCCCTGAAAATCCAATCGGTGTTTTTGATTCTGGGATTGGAGGGTTAACAGTAGTAAAAGAATTAATGAATATCCTTCCGACTGAGAGTATTGTTTATTTTGGCGATACTGCTCGTGTCCCTTACGGGACGAAATCCGAGAAAACAATAAAAGAATATTCAATTCAAAACACAAAATTTTTACTTTCACAAAAAGTTAAAGCAATAGTAATTGCTTGCAATACATCTTCTGCTGTTGCTTTGGACGAAATTCAATCATTAACCAATCTTCCAGTGATTGGAGTAATTAAGCCTGGAGCAAAAGCAGCAACACAAACCACAAAAAATAGAAGAGTTGCAGTAATTGGAACTACTGCAACAATTTTAAGCAAGGCGTACGAGAAAGAAATAAAAGCCATTGATCCAACTATTGAAGTTTATGGTAAAGCCTGTCCGTTATTTGTGCCTATTGTAGAAGAAGGTTGGTCGAATCACAAAATTGCAGAACTTGCTGCAGAAGAATATTTGAGTGAACTGAAGAAGAAATCAATTGATACAATGGTGCTTGGTTGCACTCATTACCCGCTTTTGAAAAATACAATTCAAAAAATTGTAGGTGAGAATGTCGTTCTGGTAGATAGTGGAGTAGAAACTGCACGAGTGGTTAGGCAAATACTTGAAAGTGAAAATTTAATAAATAAATCTAAACTTAAACCAAACTACAAGTTTTTTGTCAGCGACCTCCCGCAGAAATTTAAAGAAATTGGAGAGATGTTTTTAGGCAAAGAGATTGAAAATTTAATCAAGATTGATTTATAAATTAACTTTCAAACCATTTTTTTAATTCATCATAATTACAGCCCATTCCAAGAAGCAAACCGAGTTTGATTTTTGCTTTTTGGCCGTTCAAGTAATCAGCAAATATTACTCCAATTTTTTTTAACCATTTGCCAGCACCGTAATAACCATAAATATCCATTGTTTCACCTGCAGGACAGCGTGATGTTAAAATAACAGGAATATTTTTTTCACGAATGTATTTTATTCCATCATAGGCTTTTGGAGGAACATTCCCAACTCCAAGAGCTTCAACAACTACTCCTTTCGCACCACTATCTGCACTGAAACGGAAAAATTTATCGCTCATATCGGCATGAACAAGAATAATGTCAATATCTTTTTCGATTTTGTTTGAGGGAATGTATTCTCGTTTTCTTGGAAGTCTATTAATGATTACTCGATTTTTTGAAACAAATCCAAGTGAACCAAAATCCAGACTTTTAAAAGATTCTATTTCATCTGAATAAATTTTTGAAACTTCACTGGCTGCATTAATTTCTCCATTCATACAAACAAGAACACCTAAATCTTTACAATTTTCGCTAAGTGCAACTGTGATTGAGTCTACCAAATTTTTCCCTCCATCCCAGTCAGGTTCTGATGCATTTTTCATAGAACCTGTTAAAACCACTGGCTTTGATGAGTTAATTGTGAGATCAAGTAAATATGCAGTCTCTTCAAGTGTATCAGTACCGTGTGTAATTACAACTCCGCCAATCTCATCCCGATCAAGATAATTTTTAACAACTTCCTTTAGCTGCATCATCAAATCTAATGTCATATGAGGACCAGGATATTTTCCGAAGTCATAGATTTCGATTTCGGCTAAATCTCTTAAAGATGGAATTAAATCAACGAGTTCATTCCCGCTTAAATAAGGGACCGCACCGCCTGTACTTTCATCAATTCTCATTGAAATGGTTCCACCAGTAAAAATCAATGCAACTTTCTTTTTCATCTAATCTTCTCTATTTATTTGATTTAAGAATTTGACTTCAATTCTTTTAATTTTTCATTTAAAATTTTATTAACTAAAGATGGATTTGCTTTGCCTTTTGTTTCTTTCATTACCTGACCGACAAAATGAGCAAAAACTTTTTCTTTTCCGCTTAAATACTGTTCAACTTGTTTTTGATTTTCATTTAAAACTTTTTCTACAACATTTCGAAGCTCATTCTCATCCGTAATTTGTATAAGTCCTTTCTTCTTAATTATTTCTGAAGGTGCTTGAGGTGATATAAGCATTTCGTTAAAAACTTCTTTTGCGATTTTCCCACTAATTATTTGATTGTTTATTCCATTAATTAATTCCGCAAGCCATTCAGGTTTTATAATAAAGTTATAAATAGAAATTTTTTCTTCTTTTATAATCTTTAAAATTTCAGTCATAAACCAATTGCTAATAGACTTGAAATCATTTGTATGTTTTGCTGTTTCTTCAAAATAATCTGCCCATTCTTTTTCTGTGCTTATAATTTCTACATCATAATCTGGAAGATTGTACTGGGATTTTAATCTTAGTTTTCTTGGAGAAGGCAGTTCGGGTAAATCTTTTTTTATTTTTTCCAACCATTGTTCATCAATTTCGAGTTGTGGAAGATCTGGTTCAGGGAAGTAACGATAATCGTGACTTTCTTCTTTCGAACGCATTGGTTCAACAATTTGTTTATCTGAATTCCAGAGCAGTGTTTGCTGTTCAATTTTACCGCCATTGGATAAAATTTCAATCTGTCTATCGATTTCATATTTCAATGCTTCGACGACATATCGAATTGAATTCATATTTTTTACTTCAGTCTTAGTGCCCAGTATATCTGAACCTTTTTCGCGGACAGAGACATTTGCATCGCATCTTAAGCTCCCTTCTTCCATATTGCCATCGCAAATTCCAAGATATTTAACAATTTGTCTGACCTCAGTCAAAAATTTACCAGCTTCTTCTGGAGTTCTTATATCAGGTGCAGTAACAATTTCAATTAAAGGAACTCCACATCGATTAAAATCTAGTAATGTAAAAGGACCTTGATCGTGAATCGATTTGCCTGCATCTTCTTCAAGATGAATTCTATTTATTCTTATTTTTCGTTTTTGATTTTCAATTTCTAATTCGAGATATCCGTTTGAACAAAGAGGGAATTCGTATTGAGAAATTTGATAACCTTTTGGTAGATCGGGATAAAAATAATTTTTTCTTGCAAAGACTGATTTCCGGTTAATTGTGCAATTTGTTGCCAGTCCCATCTTAATTGTATACTCGACGGCTTTTTTATTTAAGACAGGGAGAACACCGGGATGACCCATACAAACGGGACAAACATTTGTATTTGGTGGATTACCGAATTTTGTTGAACATCCACAGAATAATTTTGATTCCGTTAAAAGTTGTACGTGAATCTCGAGTCCAATTACTGCTTCAAAATTCATCAAAAAATTTCTCTAATTATGTTCTTGTTTGAAAGTTAATTTAATTACCTTGCCAGGATTTTATTTTTTGTCATAGAATCATTTGCAAGCTTTTCTTTGTAATCGACAACTTTCTTAAATAACTTTTTATCGCAAATACCTAAGATCTGAACAGCTAATAAACCTGCGTTTCTTGCGTTGTTAATTGCAACAGTTGCAACTGGAACCCCCGAAGGCATTTGAGCAATTGAAAGAAGTGAGTCTAATCCATCCATTGATTTGGTTTTTATTGGAACACCAATCACAGGAAGGGGTGAAAATGAAGCAGACATTCCAGGTAAATGAGCAGCTCCTCCCGCTCCAGCAATTATGACTTTGATCCCTCTTTTGTGTGCGGTACTTGTATACTTTGCCATAAAGCCGGGTGTGCGATGGGCAGAAACAATTTTCAACTCATATTCAACATCGAATTCTTTGAGAACATTTGCCGCTTCTTGCATAATTGGAAAATCGGAATCACTTCCCATAATTATTGCGACTTGAGGTTTCTTTTTCATAGTTCTCCTATATGATTATTTCTTTTTCCGCTTCAAGTGCTTTTTTGTAAATCAAATTTAGATCATCACCGCAAATTGTAATGTGACCCATCTTCCTTCCAATGCGTGATTCTTTTTTACCATAAATATGAAGATGAGCATCATCTACTTTTAAAACATTTGATAAATTAATTTTTTTATTGAATTGATTTCTTTTGCCAAGAAGATTGTTCATTACTGCATAGGGATAAACCATTTGTGTTGAACCAAGAGGAAGATTTAAAACACTTCGAATGTGATTTTCGAATTGTGAAGTTATGCACGCATCAATTGTATAATGTCCTGAGTTATGAGGTCTTGGCGCAATCTCATTAATTAAAATTTTATTATCTCTTGTGAGGAAAAATTCAATTCCGAAGATTCCAAATCCTTTGATTGATTTAACAGCTTCAATTGCGATTTCTTTTGTATCTTCAATTAGATAAGACTCAATTTGTGCTGGAGCAATAACGATATGACATATATGATCTTTCTGAATTGTTTCTACAACCGGGTATGTTCTAATTTCTTTTCTTGTTCTAACAACCATTATAGCAAGTTCTTTTTGAAAATCAACAAACTCTTCTGCCATTATTTCACTGTGACGCTTTCTCAATTTTTTAATCGCACTCGAAAAATCGACTTCATTATTTATAAAGGCATTTCCATATCCATCATATCCTAATTTGCGAGACTTGAGAATAAATTCATTTCCGAGAATTGAGCTCAAATTATAATAAGTTGAATTTGAATTAACTTCCACAAAATTCGGAACAGGTAGATTTGCTTTTCTGAAAGTTTCTTTTTGAATTAATTTATCCTGAATTAAGCTAATTGTTTTTGAAGATGGAAATACTTTTTTGTCTTGATGTTCAATCCATTTAAGGTATTCACTATCAATAAATTCATTTTCGAGAGTAATCACATCACAATTTTCGATAAATTTTTTCAAAACTTTTTTATCATTAATCCAACCAATGAATTCATTTGAAGCGATTTGACCAGCAGGGGAGTTTTTTTCTTTTTCTAAGATATTTATTCTGAAGCCCAGACGATAAGCTGCTAGTGCAGACATTTTGGCAAGTTGCCCGCCACCTAAGATTCCGATTGTATAAGACATATAAAACAAATTTTCAATTTTTAGCAACTTTTGATACAAAATTAATGAAAAATCTTGTACAATCGAAGGAGCTGATACGAATAATTAAATTTGAAAAATAAAATTTGAACTCTCCGTACTTAAATTTATTTTGTATCTGATATCAAATTTAAAGTCATTTTCAATTTAAAGGATTATCTTTCTTTCATTACCAGAGGTTAATATGAAGCAATACGATTTAACTTCTCCAATCTGGCCAAATAAGGAAGAAAAATTTTTCCCTGAATTTAAGATTAGTCCATTAAAGCAGGAGAGTAAGAGATGTGTTTCTACCGCACTCGGAATGCTTAGTGGTAGAGATCCAAAATATTTCTATAATAAAATCAATACACAGAACCCAATTTCCTGGTCCGATGCATTAAAAGAATTCGGATTGAAACTTGCCTATTGTACCTGTGATGTTAGAAAGTTAAAATTTTATATCGATGAACTTATTTCTTACGATGACTTATTTCTGCTTTGTTATTATCTATCGGATGATTTACTAAGAGACCCTGATGGAAATGGATGGTTATGCAGTTCCCATGTTGTAATTTTATATAAAGACGAAATCTATGATCCAGCTTCAGGTACAAAAATATTTGCTTTGGACCATTCTTGTAATGATTATCACACAAAACGAATTTTCAGAGTAGTTCCTGTAGATTATCATAGAGGTTTATAAGAGAGATTAATTTTTGAGGTAATAAAAAATTTATACTTCACCTCAATACCTTCTCATAACGCCAGAATACTCTTTGAACTTTTGCACCGCAAAAATGTGAGTAGAATGGAATTGGACCAACCCAGGGAATAATAGCAAATTGATGTCCCTGAGCCTGCTGATCTTTCAAACATCTTTTAAGCAGAACTCCACCAATGTTTCTTCCTCTCATTTGAGGACTTGTGCCCATTGGTCCAAACCAACCTGTATTGAGGTTGTTTGTATCATACGCTGAAAATCCTACAACACGATCTTGATAGATTGCAATATGAATAGAAATTGGATCATTCTTGAAAGCTATGTTGACTTCATTTTCCCACAACTCAAAATTTTCAAGAATAAATTTCATTGTGCTCTCGTAGTCATTTTTCTCAGCTCGTTTGATGATTATACCATTGTCCAGCAAAATCTTTTCTTCTTTCGATGTATCGAAATTCTGTCCAACCAAATTGCAGATCATATTTGAAGTATCATTGAATTTTTTGAATCCGAGTCGTTCTGCAAAGCAAACGGCTTCTGTATATAATGGATCAATTCCAGGTTGAAAATAATTTGGATGCGATTCATAAATTCTTACTTTCTCACATCCATCTCTAATAAATTTTTCTTCCAGAATTTCATAGAGTTTTTTTGCAATTCCTTTTCTTCTTTCTGAAGATTTAACAGCCATTAGTTTAATGTATCCAATCTTTCCAATCTTCTTGTAATTACGAATAACTCCCATCATAAAGGCGATAATCTCGTCGTTTTCTTTTACGAGCAGAGCTAATTCTGGATTGAAATCCTGATCATCGAAAGTTTTTTCCTTGAACAGAAAATCCGGCATTATGTCGTATTTCATATTAATACGACAAAATTTTGCTGCATTTTGTAAATCGTCTATGGTTAATTGTTGAATTTTCATATCAGTAATTCAGATTTAGTGAGAATGATGATGTAAAAAGTCCAATACTAAAAAGATGAAATTTATTTTTCGTTGATGGAAGATAGTTGTAAGAGTATGAAGCTGTTAATTCAAATGTATTCAAAATTTTTAGAAAACTGAATCCGACTTCTCCATCTACTCCGCTAGTACCTTTAAAATTTGTAAATCCACCTAATCCAAGACTTATAAAATGTTTAAGATTTGGGATTTCATACAAATATTTTGCTCCATAGCGAAATGAGTTTTTCAGGTATCCATCTGGTATGTGAAGATATCCCGCATAAAAATACAAATAGGGAAAAGTTTTATATGCAGAGGATGAACCAATGCTGACAATTGGTAATTCTTTTATTATTGCAAACTTTATTTGATTGTTTTCCAAAGCAATTGATGGTGAGGGTAAAAGCCACAAAGTTATTCCAAGTGCAAAATTGTAAATATAATATGAACTTGAAGTTCCAACAGTTGTTTGTTGTATTTCATTTAAATTATCTTCTACTGGAGTCTGGAAGGTGTATTCTTCGCTTTCGACTTTACTACCATCTTCAAGTTCAGAGATTATCTTGAAATGATATTCTTCTTTTGTGAATTTGAATTTACTTAAATCGATTTTAGCTTGATGAAAATCTGTAAGAGTATCGCTTACTGTAAAATTTCCGATGCTTTCAATCTCAACTGTTGATTTAACTGGTAAATTAGTCATCCAGCTTAAAACAAGAATTTTCTCGTTTTCACTTTTTAAATAATTATCAATTAAATAAACTTCAACTGTTGCAGTCGAATCTTCAGTTATATCTTCTTCTTGAGCAAATAGAAAATTGGAAAAAGAGAAGATTAGGATAGCAACTAAAATTAAGTTGATAGATTTCACTTGTTCACCTCAGAATTTTGATTTTCGTTGTTATTTCCGTTCTGATATTTTTCGTAAGCGTTCAAAATGTCCTTAACAAGCTTATGCCGCACAACATCTTGTTTTGTGAAATAGACAAAAGCGACACCATCAATTCCAGAAAGAATAGCTTGGGCTTGGACTAATCCACTTTCTTTCTTACTCGGTAGATCAATTTGGGTCACATCGCCCGTGATAATTGCCTTTGAATTTGCACCGAGTCTTGTTAAAAACATTTTCATCTGAAGGGCAGTGGCGTTTTGAGCTTCATCAAGGATTACAAATGCATTGTTTAGTGTTCTTCCACGCATATAAGCAAGAGGAACTATTTCAATTTGATTTCTTTCGAGATAATATTTTAATTTTTCGTAAGGCATCATATCTTCAAGAGCATCATAAAGCGGTCTGAGATAGGGATCAATCTTTTCTCGAAAATCACCTGGCAAAAATCCAAGACTTTCACCAGCTTCAACTGCAGGTCGACACAAAACAATTTTGCTTACCAGATGATTTTTAAATGCTGCGACTGCAAGTGCAACTGATAGATATGTTTTGCCAGTTCCAGCTGGACCAATAGCAAAGACTATGTCGTTTTTTCTTGCAACTTTAATGAATTCAAATTGTCCAGGAGTTTTTGCTTTGATTACATCATTTTTAGTGAAAAGTATTGCTGCATCAATGTCGTTATCGGATACAACTTCTTGACCATTTTTTGCAAGCTGAATTACGAGCTCAATATCCTGTTGAGTTAGTTGCCGATTTTTATTTACAAGAAAAGCAAGTTCATTGAAGACTTTTTCCAGAATCTCAATTTCTTCTGGAGTTCCTCGAAGTAAAATGTTCTCACCTCTTACAGAGATAACTGTAGTGAAATAAGATTCGATTAAAGAAATATTTTGATCATTGACTCCGAGCAGAGTCATCATATCCACATTGCCTAATTTCAACTTTTTCTCAATCGCTGTCACTTTCTCTCAACCCTCCATCTTTTTAAATACAAAAATACCCCATTGTTGTCTGATGGGGCTTTTTGAGTTTTAGAATTTGCCTTAAAATTTACCATCTGTCTTTGACTTAGCTCCTTTCAATTTGTTTTTGATAATTTTTTAATCAACTTTGAATTAAATATAAAAATTAGTTTGGATTTTATCTAAAACCTGATGCAAATTAATTAATCTCACCTTTATTTCCGATTGAATGGCAAATACAGTTTTGATTTCTGAGAAATTACATTTCAATTTCATTTGAATTAGTTGAGTCGATATTTTTTAAGTTTACAATTTCTTCTTCACATTTTTTTAGTTCAATTTTAAGTGAGTCGACCAAAAGTGAATCAGCCAGAATCTTCTTCAAATAACTTTTTTCGAGTTCAAGGCTGTTTTTTCTCATTCGCAGATTTTCTTTTAATTCGGCTAATTCCTTTCTGGACATTCTTTCAGATGTTCCACATCCATTAATTAAAAATGAAACTAAAAAGATTAAAATTCCAGATACACAAACTTTTAATAGAAATTTGTTGAATTTGTTCCTCATTTACTTTGTACACCTAAGTTTATGAGAGAATCCCTAAATTTTTGACATTCGTTTAATTTTTTTATGAGTTCCGCTCTCTCTTTTACTAAATTCAATTGTCTGATTTTTAATTCTTTAACTTCTGCTTCGAGTAGATAAGTTTCTGCCTTCAAAGTTTCAAGGTTTTTAATTTCGTCTTCAGTTGCATAAGGAGAACAACCCAGATATTGAAGCACCAAAATTACAGAATATATTATACTGAAGATCTTCTTAAGAGATTTAATTTTATAGAGTGGTTTCATTTGAAGACAAGATTTCGTTCAAGGAAACTTGTATAGGAATTATTTGCAATTATAATGTGATCCAAAACCGGAATTTCGAGTAGCTTGCCGGCCTGGTAAAGTTGTTCTGTAACTTTAATGTCTTCTTTACTCGGTTCGAGATTTCCGCTTGGGTGATTATGAACTAATATAATGCTTGAAGCTCTATGATCAATAGCAATCTTAAAAACCTCTCTTGGAGAAACTAAGCTTGAATCAAGAATACCTCGCGTGACAAGTTGATGACTTTGAACAACATTTTTTCGATTCAAAATTATAATATGAAATTCTTCAACATTCAAATGAGAGAGAACAGGATTCATAATTTCAAAAATCACTTTCGGTTCACGAACCTGAATTTCTTCATTCTTGAAATCAAGTTGAGTACTTCGTTTACCTAATTCAATTGCAGCCAGAAGAGTTATAGCTTTCGTTTTGCCCACACCTTCACCTTTGAATTCATTTAGAATTTCGCGGAAATCTTTTTTTGCAAGTTCTTTTAGATTGCCGAACTTCCTTAAAAGTTCTTTTGCTACTTCAATTGCTGATTTGTTTTTCTTTCCAGTTCGAAGAATGATTGCCATCAACTCAGCGTCACTTAAAGCATTAGGACCTTTTAACTCTAATTTTTCTCTTGGTCTATCGTCTATTGGTAAATCTTTGACTCTAATGGCAACCTCCCATGATTAATTTGTAATAATTCTATCAATCTTTTTGATTTTACGGTTTTTGTATTCAAGAATATAGACTGAATTGTTTACACCTTTTTCATTTAGAATGATATCAGATGATAACCCGTCGTAGTTTTTGTCATTTAATAAAATCTCATAAAAATTTTCTCGATTAATTTGCTCGTTATAATTAACCAAAATTTTGTTTAGGGTTTCAAATCCATAGAAAAAATTTCTGTTGAGTTGTGAACCCAGTAGAATTTCTGTCTCTTGAGATAAATTTTTAATCAATTTTGAATCAGTATCTAAAAAATAATCTGAAGTAAAATACACACCATCGCTTGATGGATAGCCTCGTACCAGATCATCAGGCGAATTCCAGATGTCGTTGCCAATTATTTTGGTGACTAAATTTTGTTTCTGCATTTCGTTTGTTATATCGGGAATTAAATTTGGATTTGAGATTATAACTAAAAGAGCATCCAGGGAATAAACTGGAACGCTTAAATCATCAAGTACAGAATAAGTTCTTTTGAAATAGGAAATTTTTCCTGCTTTACAAATTTTTTCTGCATCTTTTCCAAATATTTCAAATATGCTTACTTCTGCTTCGATGTTTTTAAGTGAGTCGATCTTTTCTTGAGTTAATCCGAATGCAATTAGCTTTTGTTCAGTTTCAAAATCCATTAATGGATTAAATCTCAGAACAAGGTCGCGTTTTAATGCTTCTTTTCTTATCTGTCGGATTATTGATGGAAGCGATTTTTTATTCTCATTCCAGCTTAAGTCGATAACTAAATCGCTCTTTGAAGATTTTATTCTTTTTCTGATTTCATTGACAACTGGTTTGTAAGTTGGATTATCGCAACTTAGAATTCCGATTCTTGTTGAGTTCAATCTATCAATTGCAAATTTTACCATAGCAGCACCACGAACATCAAGCGTCGGATTAAATTGAAAAATAAACTTGGACTTTATTGAAATGTCAATTGCAGTTGCAGTTGGACTTATTAATGGAATATTAAGCTTATCTGCCAGAACTGCAAGCTTTTTGAATTGGTTAGAATAAAGTGGACCAACGACACATAAGACTTCTGGATCTTTTGCCAATTCAATTAGAGCTTTTTCAAGGAACTTTTCATCGCCTGTTAAAATTTTAAGTTCAAGTTTTTTTTCATTCTCGTTGTTGAATTTGTGAATTGCAACTTTCAATCCATTGATTATGCTTTTTTCAACTGAAACATTTTTCGCTGATGCCGGGATTATAACTCCTATTTTTCTAATAGAAATTAAATCATATTGCGAATTAAGTTTAATTAATTCATCATAATGTTTCTTGATAAGATTAGAATTTAACTCATCAATTGATTTGAGAAGATATGCTCTATGATAAGAAAATTTCAAAACTGGATTTGTTAAGTTTTTTTCAAAAGCTTCAATCTGGATTTTATCAAAATATGGTAATGTAGAATAAAATATTCCTGTAAATTGATTAATCTTATTTTTATCAATTCTTAGCTGATCGAGTTGAAAGATAGTAGTAAAAATATCCAAACTATTTTTTTCAATGAGAGCAATCGCAAGTTTTGTTTCTAAGATTTTCAACAGTGATTTAGATTTTGGATACCTAATCTCAAATCTTTGAATAAAATTTTTGGCTTTCTCAAAATTTTTGAGCTCGAAATAACTCAAAGCCACAATCAAGTTAGCTGTTTCTGAATATTCAGTTTCTTTTGAAAGAAATTTTTCGAGAACTTTAACAGCTTCTGAAAATTTTCTTTCATTAAAGTAATTAACGCCTATTTCAAATTCGGACTGTTGAGCAAAAACTTGGATGTGAAGGAATAAAAAAAGAAATAAAAATAATTTATTCCCATTCAATTGTTGCTGGAGGTTTTGAAGTAATGTCATAAACAACTCTATTAACGCCTTTAATTTCGTTAATGATTCTATTAGAAACAAGATTTAAAAACTCGTAATTGAGTTTTGCCCAATCAGCGGTCATTCCGTCTAAACTTGTAACTGCTCTTAGAACAATTGTATTTCCATAACTTCGTTCATCGCCCATTACACCTACACTTTTTACCGGAAGCAGAACAGTAAATGCTTGCCAGACTTTATCATACAAATCGTTCTTTTTTAATTCTTCGATAAAAATAAAATCTGCTTCGCGCAGAACTTCTAAATTTTCTTTGTTTACTTCACCAATAATTCTAACGGCAAGACCAGGTCCGGGAAAAGGATGGCGTTTCAAAAATTCTTCCGGTATCTGTAGCTCTTTACCGAGCTCCCGAACTTCATCTTTGAATAATTCCCGTAATGGTTCGATCAATTCAAATTTTAAGTTTTCAGGAAGTCCACCAACATTATGATGAGTTTTAATCACGCTTGAATTTTTGGAAAATGCACCGGACTCAACTACATCGGGATACAATGTTCCTTGAACTAAAAATTTTACATCACCAATTTTTTTGATTGCTTTTTCAAAAACTTCAATAAAAGTTCTCCCAATTATTTTTCGTTTTTCTTCTGGATCAAAAATACCTTTTAATCTATTTAAAAAAATTTGAGATGCACTAACAAAATGAAGATTTAAATTAAAATACTTTTTGAAGAAATTAATTATTTCTTGACTTTCATTTTTGCGCATCAGTCCGGTATCAATGTGAATGCAATGAAGTCTGTTTCCAATTGCCTTTTGAATTAGAATAGCAGCTACTGTTGAATCAACTCCTCCACTTAATGCACACACAACAAGATTATTCGATACTTTCTCTTTAATCTCGTTGATTTTTTCTTCTATAAAATTTTTCATCTGCCAGTTTGGTGTGCAATTGCAGATTTTGAATAAGAAGTTTTTAATTATTTCATTACCAAATTGAGTGTGATAGACTTCTGGATGAAATTGAACTCCATAAATATTTTTTTCCGGATGATAAGCGGCTGCAAATTCAGTATTTTCAGTTGATGCAAGGGGAATAAAATTTTCAGCCAGTTGGATTACTTTATCTGAATGACTCATCCACACATTAAAACTATCCGGCAAGTGGGAGAATAATTTGTTCTTTTCAATAATTTTAATTTTAGCAAATCCAAACTCACGTTTATCAGATTTTTCGACTTCGCCACCTAACAACTTTGTGAGTAGCTGAAATCCATAACAAATTCCAAGAACTGGGATATTTAAATCAAAAATTTTTGGTGAAATTTTTGGAGCGTTCGAATCATAAACTGATGCGGGACCGCCAGAAAGAATTATTCCTTTGGGATTTTTAGCAAGAATATCTTCAATGGAAATTTCATTCGTTTTAATTACAGCAAATACTTTATTCTCTCTAACTCTTCTCAAAATTAATTGTGTGTATTGAGAACCAAAGTCGATGACTAAAATTTTATCTGCGTTCATTTATTTATCAAGTTTTTGTTTAAAAAACAAAGAGACGGAATGAGTCCGTCTCTTTAATGATTTTGAATTTAAAAAATTCTTATTTTCCAATAAGAGCTCTGTAAGCATCAGCATCTAAAAGATTATCTAATTCTGATGAATTAGAAATTTCAATTTTAATCATCCATCCTTCGCCATAAGGATCTTTGTTAACTACTTCGGCATTTGACTCAAGATTAGTATTGAACTCAATAATTTTACCTGAGATTGGAGCAAACAAATCAGAAACAGTTTTAACTGCTTCCACAGTACCAAAAACCTGGCCTTGAGAAACTTCAGTTAAGTTTTTATTCAAATCGACAAAAACGATATCTCCAAGTTCACTCTGGGCAAAGTCGGTTATTCCAACTGTCCCGATATTTCCTTCAACACGGACCCATTCGTGTTCTTTTGTGTATTTGAGGTCTTCTGGAATTAACATTTATTTATCCTCCGAATTTTTATAATTAAAATGTTCAAGAAAATGAGTATCGTATTTTCCTTTTCTATAGTTTTCATCTCGCATAACTTTGAGATGAAATGGAATAGTAGTTTTCACTCCTTCAATAATAAATTCTTCAAGAGCTCGTTCCATTTTCTTAATTGCATCGAGTCTATCTGAACCTTTAACAATTAACTTAGCAATAAGAGAATCATAATAAGGTGGAACTGTATATCCGGCATAAACGTGAGTATCTGTTCTAACACCAATTCCACCCGGTTGATGAAAAACAGTGATTGTTCCTGGTGAAGGTCTAAAATCTTTCTCAGGATCTTCGGCATTAATTCGACACTCAATAACCCAACCTTTAGGCTTAACTTTTGTTTTTTTAATACGAGATCCAGCAGCAATCTTAATCTGTTCTTTAACTAGATCGATTCCATATAGTTCTTCAGTCACCGGATGCTCAACCTGAATACGAGTATTCATTTCCATAAAGTAAAAATTCTTTTTATTATCAACGAGGAATTCAATTGTACCAGCACCCTCATAGTTTACACTTTTTGCACCGGCGACGGCAGCTGCGCCCATTGCTTCTCGAAGTTCTTCATCAACGATTGGAGAAGGTGACTCTTCAATTAATTTTTGATGTCGTCTTTGGATAGAACAATCTCTTTCACCAATGTGAATCACATTACCGTATTGATCTCCTAAAACTTGAATCTCCACATGGTGAGGTTCTTCAATATACTTTTCGATGTATACTTCGGGGTTGCCAAAGGCAGCTTCGGCTTCTTTTCTTGCAAGGACAAAAAATCTTTCAAAATCTTCTAAAGATTTTGCAACACGCATTCCCTTACCACCACCACCAGCAGTTGCTTTGATGATTACTGGGAAGCCAATGCTTTTTGCAACTTTTAGAGCCTCATCTAAATCGTTAATGGTACCATCACTTCCAGGTACAACAGGCACACCGGCTTTTTTCATTGTTTCTTTTGCTGTTGCCTTATCGCCCATTAAACGAATACTTTCAGCAGAAGGACCAATGAATTTTATTCCTGATGATTCGCAGATATCAGCAAAATCTTCATTCTCTGCTAAAAAGCCATATCCTGGATGAATTGCATCAGCGCCAGTAATTTCAGCAGCAGCAATAATTCTTGGAATATTAAGATAACTTTCTTTTGAAGGGGGTGGGCCGATGCAGACAGCTTCGTCGGCAAATCGAACATGTAAAGAATCTCGATCAGCTTGAGAATAGATAGCAACAGTTTTAATTCCCAATTCTTTGCAAGCTCTGATAACTCTGAGTGCAATTTCGCCTCGATTTGCAATTAAGACTTTATTGAACACTGATCATTCCCAATTCGTTCAAGATAATTTCATAAAGGTTCTATTAAGAAAAGTGTTTGCCCATATTCAACTGGCTGAGCATTTTCAACAAGTATTTGAACAATTTTTCCATTTACATCGCTTTCAATTTCATTCATCAATTTCATAGCTTCAACGATGCAAAGAACCTGTCCAACCTGAACAACATCACCAACTTTTACATAGGGCTCCGCATCGGGGGATGGGGCGCGATAGAATGTTCCAACAATTGGTGATTTAATCTCGTGATATTTTTTCTCAGCTTTCTTTTCCTCAATAACTTTTTTCTCTTCAACAACTGATGGAGTTTGTGATTGAACAGTTGGTTGAGTTACGGGTGCTTGAACAGGGACTTGAAAGTTTTGAGGAAAGGGGAAGGGAAAAACATTTTGTGAGTTTTCTTTATAAGTTGGTGATTTTTTTATTCTTATTTTGGTCCCTTCTTCTTCAATTTCTACTTCGTCCACGCCACTGTCATCAACAATTTTTAATAACTTTTTAAGATAATTTAAGTCCATTTTTACCTCTCTTTTACTCGTTCGACATATTCGCCGGTTCGTGTATCGATCTTAACTATATCACCCTCATCGATAAATAAAGGAACAGTTACCACAGCACCAGTTTCTAAGGTTGCTGGTTTTGAGCCACCTGTCGCAGTATCTCCTTTAATGCCAGGCTCAGTCTGTGTAACTTTTAATTCGACGAAAATTGGTAACTCGGCAGAGACAATTGTAGAACCATCCATTAAAAGATCGATATTAATGCCTTCTTTTAAGAATTTAGTCCCTTCACCTAGAATTTCTTCGGGGACATTAATCTGGTCAAAATTTTCAGTATTCATCAAGACAAGCATATCGCCATCTTTGTAAAGATATTGATATTGATGCCTTTCAACTCGAACAATATCAACGCTTTCACCAGCACGGAAACGATTTTCGATTACACGGCCAGTTTTTATGTTTTTAAGTTTGGTTCTTACAAAAGCTCGCCAGTTACCTGGATTTACATGTTGAAATTCTACAATTTGATATAATTCGTTATTAAATCTTATAATTAAACCAGGTCTAAAATCTTGTGTTGAACCCATACTCTCTCTCTTTTTTGTTCATTTTTGGATTGACAATTTAATTTTTATGCTTCACAAATACAAGAATTACCTTTTTAGTAACTTCTCATCTGCTATTTTTAACTTTTTTCCTTCAATTATTATTGATAAGAAAAAGAATAAAAATAAAATTATAGAAAATAAAACAGCCGCAATATCTATTACGGTAAGTTCAAAACCAAGAAGATGGAAATTTCCTGAGCCGAAATAAAACACAAAAGTATTTACAAGAATTATGAATAATCTTACTTCCGTTGGACCAAAACCAAAATAAGATATCTTGAATACACCGTGAACAAAAGTCTTGATATAAACAAGTATAGACATTAATAAATAACTTACTAATGCTAGAAGCACAAAATCAAAACGTGCGTGAGGTGAAAGTCCTATACCAATTCCAATTAGAACCATACTTACCGAATCAAGCGTATGATCGATAAAAAAACCGTACTTAGGTCTTTCAATGTGCCTGAAACGTGCAATGGTTCCATCAAGTGAATCACCGAACCAATTGACTAACAAGCCAAAGCTGGCAAGCCATAAGTAATATTCATTAAAAAGTGATAGAGCATAGCCAAGTCCTGTTAGGATTGAACCAATTAAACCTAAGGCAGTTAAAACATCAGGTGTAAAATATGATGGTAAATTTTTAGCTAGCCAATTAAGTGCTGGTTTTTCGATAAAAGATAGTATAGTTTCAGTTTCACGTTTATGATTCTCTATAGCTTTCATTAAAATTCCTACTTTATTTATACAAAACTAATTATAATGAATTGAAAACGAAAAGATATTTGTTTGTTAGTAAGCTCAACATAAATGCTTTTGAAATTTTATTTATTTAACAAATTGTTCTTCCTACTTTTCATTATGAAATTGATATGAGTGTATCAGAACATTATTCATAATTGACTTATTAAAATTAAATTTTTAAAAATTTCATTGTCTTAGAGACAAGTCCTTCGTAAATTTGTAAAGTTAAATCAAATTATAAGGAGTTATATCAATGTCTAAAGTTATTTTTAGTATCAGTTATTCTGTGTATCCCGATAAAATCGATAAGTATCTGAAGAAGATTTCTTACTTAAAAGCACTATTAGCTGAAGAAAATTATCAATATTCAGTTTATAGAGATAAGAAAAATCCGTATGAATTTGAGGAAATTTATGTTTTTGACTCAGAGGAAGAGTTTGAAGCATTTGATGATGCTACAAATGAAGAAGCCAGCAGCATAATTTTTGAAATTTCAAATAATTATGTAGTAAATAAAAAAATAACTTATAAAACACTTGTAGAGGTAGAAGATTAAAATGAAATTCCAGATAAAATATTTATATCTAATTCTTGGTTTGATTGTGGTTGGAATGATTGCATACTTTGTAGTTGCAAAAGAAACCGAGAAATCAAATCAAACCAATATACCAGACGATGAGATTCATCGAGGTTTGAAGAGTAAGCAATCGATGCAAATGGATAAAGAATTGCTTGCAAAAATTGATTCGCTCAAACAGATTGTAAATCAAAATCCAAAGGATACAATTGCATTAAATCATCTTGGATTTTTCCTGTTGCAGGCTCATAAATTTGATGAGGCTGAAACTTATTTTGAAAATCTATTAAAAATTAATCCTGATCGACTTGATGTATTAAATGTTTTGGCTGAAGTAAATTTTAATCTTCAAAAATTTGAAAAGTCTGAAAATTATTTGAAGAAAATAATTAAACTCGAAAAAAATAATGAGGTAGCTCAATACAATCTTGGTGTTGTTTATGTAATGCAGGGCAAAAAAGATGATGCAAAAAAAGTCTGGTCGGAAATTGTAAAGAAGAATCCTGATTCTGAAATCAGTAAGATGGCAAAAGAATCGCTTCAAGGATTGCAATAGGGATGTTTGAATATAGTTCAGTCATTCATGTTCATTCCAATTATTCTGATGGTTCAGGAGAGATTCCCGAAATTGCTCGATATGCAGGTGAAGTCGGCGTTGATGTTGTATTAATGACGGATCACAATACTTTAAGACCATTAAAAGATGGACTCGAGGGCTGGTACGGTTCTACATTAGTTTTAATTGGTACAGAAATCAATGATCAAAAGAATCAAAATCACTATCTAGCATTTGGGATTAAAAACACATTTGACAACAGATTAAATGCATCTGAGTATGTAAGAAAGGTTAAAGAAGAGGGTGGTATTGGTTTTATCGCTCATCCTTTTGAAAAAAGACAAC
>JBNAWO010000024.1:0-27679 GCA_049699815.1 Ignavibacteria bacterium
ACCAGGCAGTAAGTCAGTAAACTCAAAAGTTCCATTCTCGTCAGTTTTCTTTTCGATTACTTCGTTACTTGCTTTGTCTATAAGTTTTACAGTTTCGCCTTTTGCTAATGTCCCATTCTGATGCTCAATTGCACCATTAATTGAAGCAGGTTGGAAGTAAATATCTTTTGTAGTCGTAGTATCGCTTTCGATAGATATCGATTCTCCAAACTCTATATCATGACCTTTGTAATTAAGTACAAACTTGTATGAGCCCATAATCACATTCTCGAACTTGTAGCTGCCATTTCCAGTCTCGTTTGCCATCGGTTCTTTTGTTATATATCCATTTGTGTTTACTAATTTTATCGATGATGCATTTGCTTACGAATCTGGTTCTTTCAATCGTAAAGCAAGACAGTTAATTAAAGATGCGCTCGGTTTCGATGCAGTATTTGAAAGAATTCCAAATAATCATCCAATTTATCATAGCTGGGAAGATTTTGATGGACCACCAGCAGGTGATGATAACATCAGACCAAATGGAATGGCATTGGCAAATCCTAATCCAGCCCAACGACTTAAACCTGTTCCTGAAAGATATAAATATCTTGAAGGTGTTTTCCTCAACGGAAGACTGGCTGTAGTCTTATCAAGCAAAGGTTATTCGAGAGCCTGGGGAGATTGGTTGAAGAACCCATCAAGTTTCGGTGGACCTCAAGATAATACAAGACAATTACAGCTTGGACTAAACATCATTGTTTTTGCAGCCACTCAAAAAGGTGGAATTATAGAAAAAAATAAACAAAAAGTTGCAGCAGAGTTGAACAAATGAAAAAGAAAATTTTACTCTCAGTTCTTTTATCTTTAATTTTTATTTCTGGATGTGACTCAGTTTATCGTTACATCTTTATGCCTCCTGAAAGAAAAGAATATATGTTCATTCCTGATAAAGAAATGACTTTATTCTTCTGTGACTCAACATATAGATTTTCAAAAGATAGTCTGACAATAATAATGGATAAGAAAGATTTTAAGATTGAAGTTAAGTATATGACTGACTATCAACTTAACACTTTTGAATTTCCAGAAGATTCTAAAGGTGGTTTCTACTCCAAAAATCCCTATACTTACGGAGATTGGATTGATCCAGAGAAAGGTTACACTCCTCAAAGGTTTACTGTTTTCAAAGTCACGGTTTACAATTACACAAGTTCAAAAATCAATATTGATCCCGAAGAAGCGTTATTGGAAACAGATCGCGGAGATAAATTAAATGCCTATGGTAGAGAAAAGAAAGATGCTCGTTATCAGAGCATTGAAGAATATTTCTTAAAACGCAAAGGGTCAAGTGGAATTGATGACGATGTTTTTGAATCAAGAATGGGAATTGTTCGACGGACAATGTTGACTTACGGGAAGCCAATTTATGCTGGTGACTATCGGGAAGGTTTTATTGTCTTCGATCCTGTTGATGAGTCAGTCGATAAAATTAAATTAACATTGAGAAAGTTTATATTAGGTTATAATGAAAATAATGAACCAGATAAATTTGCCAACTTTTCCTTTTACTTTAAAAAAACTGGATTAGATAAAAATTGGATTGCAGGTGTAAGAACATTCGATACAACTGCTGTTCAAAAATCAGATACATTAAAAAAAGCAAAAGAGATTAATATTGTTCAATTGCAATACACATCATCAGAATCAAGATATCAAGCACTTGAAACCTGGAATCCTTTCCCCGAAGCAATTCCTGATTTGGTTCGATATGTTAATTCAAAAGGAACAGCAAATTGTCTGTTTTCAAGAGTTACTGTAGATGCTCTGGATGTAAACAAAACTAATTTAGTAATTCTAATTGGCGGTTATGGAAAACCTGATGTTAGTTCCGTTATGTACGATAAACTTGCAAGAATAATTCAGAATGGCGGAGTAATCTATTTTGATAATGCTTTTGTGACAAATGATTGGCCTTATTATCAAACAATGCTGGATATAACAACTCAAATTTCAAATCGTTTACAGGGTAAAAGTGAGATTAAAAGAATTTCCATTGATCATCCTATTTTCAAATCACCTAATAATTTTTATCAACTTCCAAAAGGTTATGATGATGTAAATCCAAAAGTTGGTAAGAACGATATTATTGATGGACTTTTTGTTGATGGAAAACTAGTCGCAATTATTTCTAATAAAGGTTATGTTGCTCTCTGGCATGAAAAGACTGAAAGCACAGAAGCATTGAATTTTGGACAAAATTTAATTCAGTATGTTTCTGAACGGAAAAGATAAAATGAAAAATCTTGTTCTTTTGGTAATCTTCTTTTCATTTTCATTTTTAAATTTTATTGAAGCTCAAAGAAGAGAAGTTAGAGCAGTCTGGATTGCAACAGCTGGTAGGTTAGACTTTCCAACAACTCAAGGTGTCCAGGCTCAAAAAGCAGAAATCCAATCTTTTGTCGATGCTTGTAGAAGAGCAAATATAAATACAATTGTATTTCAGGTGAGTGCAAGAGGTGATGTGTATTATTCATCTAACTTTTTGCCGTGGGCTTCAAATTTAACTTGTTTTAGTCCTTGTGTTGATCCAAATAATCTTGGATTAAGTCCAGGCTACAATCCTCTTTCAGAAATGATCTCAAAAGCAAAACAATACAATATTGAAGTTCATGCCTGGATAAATACTTATTATGTATTGAACGATACATTACCAGGTTATTTGAATGTAATTTCTTTCCCACGGCATCCGGCAATAAAAGATAGTTCAGATGGAAAGCGATACTGGAAAACAGAATGGTTTGCTAAGACTTCAACTGGTCAAATGAAAAGTGATGGTGGATTTTTCTTTGATCCCGGCAATCCTGCAGTGCGTGCTCATATTGCAAATGTAGCGACAGAAATTGTGAAAAATTACAATGTCGATGGAATTCATTTTGATTTCATTCGATACACTGATCTGGGAAATGAAGCATTGCTTTATGGAGATGCTTCAAATTATTGGTTTTCTAATAGAACAGATTCAGCAAATGGAAATCCATGGAATTTAAATCGAAATGATTTTGCAAGATTGAACATTGAACGTCTTTTAAAAATGGTTGCTGATTCTGTTAAAAAATACAAACCATGGGTAAAAATTGGAACTACAACGCCAGGTGTTTATACAGCTGCTGCAATGGGATTAAATTGTCCAGTATGGGAATTATATTCTCAACTTCGCTCTGATCCGAAAGCCTGGGCAGCAAAAGGTTATATTGATTATCACAATCCACAAGTTTACTGGAATATGTCCACCTGCCCGGAGTTTACGAAAATTGCTAATTGGTGGAAAAACAATCTAAGTGGAAGACAAGCCTGGATAGGAATTGCAGCTTATCGAATTGGTGAGCCAACTTTTGGTGATTTTAATGAAATAAAGAATCAAATTAATTTTACAAGATTGATTGGTGCAGCTGGAGTAAATTTCTTTAGATTTAGAAGTATGGTAAGTTCTATTAATTATCTTGATTCACTAGCTCAAGATTTATTTAAACATCCTGCCAATGTTCCACCAATGCCGTGGAAAGATCCAATACCACCAAACGCTCCAGCAAATCTTATTGTTCAAAAAATATCTTCTGATAGATATCGTCTCATCTGGAATAAACCACAACCGGCAAGTGATGGTGAGATAGCTGAATATTACAACATATTTAGAGCAACTGAACCAATTAATCAAAGCAATCCAGCACATCTTTATAAGATTACATCGACAGCAGATACATTTTTCTTTGATACAGTTACAGATACAACTCAAATTTATTACTATGCAGTTTCTGCTCTTGATAAACTTGACAATGAAAGTGGTCTTTCTAATTTAGTTACAACATATGTTGAATATGATTTTGCAAATCTGCCACAAACAACCATTCTTTATCAGAACTTTCCAAATCCTTTTAATGGTTCAACAAAAATCATTTATGAAATTTTTTATCCCGAAAAAGTAAAACTCGAAATTTTCGATTTGCTAGGTCAAAAAGTAGCTGATTTATTTGATGATTATCAAATGCCGGGGAAATATGAAGTTGAATTTAATTCAACATATTATAATATTTCGAGTGGACTTTATATTTATAAATTGAGTTCGACCGGTAGGTCACAGATTAAAAAATTTGTTTTAATCAAGTAGAGAGTAATTCAAAATGGTTAAAAAATTATTATTCATAGTTTTAGTACTGTTTATATTCAATATTTCATACTCACAATCCCTTTCGGTTTCAAATTATTCTTATCAGATACAACAAGAATTGAAATCAAGCAAAAACAAAAAAGGACTTTTCGAATTAACTCGTTTTGATTCAAGAAGAATTACTGGCTTGGCATATAGCGTTTTCGTCCCCGGAAGTGGACAGATATATTTAGGACATCAAAGAAAAGGAGCCGCTTTTGCTCTTACTTTCTTTACTGGATTGGTTGGGGCAATTGTTTCTCAAAATAATTTTGTTGGGAATAGAGAACGTATTCAGAGTTTACAATTTGATTACCTGAACTCTGATCGATTTACGCTTGCAGATTATTACTGGAAACAAATGGTGAGTGTTCATAATGAACAAAAGATGCACGAAAGAGCGCGAAATATTTTTATCGCGGCAACGGTTTTTGTTTGGTCTTTAAATCTATTTGACTATTTATTCTGGACAGACGATAAAGGTCCCATTGAATTCTCTTACAAATCAGATAATAATTCTGGTAATGTATTTTCAATTGCAATTCCACTAAATTGAAGAAGGAAAAAATGAAAAGACTTATTCTTTCTCTTTTCGTCTTTATGATTTTTTTAATCGGTTGTTCAAAAACAGAAGATTTAATATCTCCTTATCATTTTTCAATTATTCCTAAGGTGAGCAATTTTAAATTGGTTGCAGTAGATACAACATTTACCGGCAAAAAAAGAGTGGTAATAAGCTGGGAAATATCGGACACTACTAATTTGAAATATTTTGAAATTTATCGTTCACAAAAAAATCCAGATAATTACAAAATAATTGTTTCAAACTATCAGAGTTATGTTTTTGCTGATTCTGCTTTACCTACAATTAAAGATAGTTTGAAATTATATTATCTTGTTTATCCAATCGGAAACAAAACAGATATCAGAACGGGTGTGAAAGTCTCATTTATCGGTCCACCATCTGATACACTGGTTGTAACTGTCAAGAAACTAAACTAAAACAAACCAGGAGGTACTATGCAAAAACTCACTTACTTTCTAGTTGCAATTTTTTTAATTGCACTATGCGCTATGCCGGGAAAGGCACAGCAGATTTTAGATCCAGCCAATTACATAACAGTAGATAATTTAAATGATAACAATACAGGTACTGGTTCAGGTACCGTTTTATGTGATGACTCCACATATTGTGAAGTCGCTCCACTTGCTGGGACCCCAGCTCAAACAGACGGGTGGTGGTCAAATGTTGGAGGAACCTGGTATGCTGGGTCACATAGAAGAACTCCAAGAACTGCCGGGTCTCCAAATGGTGCATCTGCAACCTATTATGTAAATATTCCTGTTTCAGACTACTATCTGGTCTATCATTATATGGGCTTCACTGGTAACGCAAGTAGTAATGCTTATGTAACTTTTAAGAGATTTGGGGAAGGTGTAACGGCAGATAGTTTCCGTTATGATATTCAAAGCAACAATGTTACAACCGGATCGACAGGAAGCTGGAAACCACTTGGAATTATCAATGTCCCGGCCGCACAAAAAGGTTTGATTGTTACAATTGGTGCTGATACTCTTACTCCAGCTTTTATGCGTGTTGATGCAATAAGGGTTTTGAGAAGTCCTGGACCGGGACCAGATCTTGAATTTGGTCGTCGACATATGACTTCATTCGATACCACAAGAATGATTGAAGATTTCCCACAAACGACATTTAAATGGGGACAATACTCGGATAAGAAAATACCTGTTTGGAACTTAGGTGATTCTGATCTTGTAATTTCAAATGTAACTTTTTCAACAAATCGTTTCTCTTGCGTTACAACTTTACCATTAACTTTACAACCTGGAAATATGGCAGAATTAACGATTCGTTTTTCTCCTAAAGGAGAAGAAGCAACGCAGGATACAATGGTTATCCATAGCAATGATCCTTTGGAACCACAGGCTTACTTACCAGTGCGTGGTGAAGGTATAAATTACAATTTCATAATGAACGCTTCTTCTGGAAATGAACCACACTGGAATGCACCTGAACCAACTTCTTATACTGAAACAGGTATTCAAGCCTGGTTAAATTCTGCTAAATCTAATTTTATTTTCCCAATTCCAGGCGGTAATCAATACAGTCGTGTTTATACTGGTACTGCTGATTTTCCAACAGCTACTTATGGTTTCCAATTACCAGATACTTTAGCTGGCAAATATCTAATGGAATATTCTGGTCCATCTGGTTCACCAAATGCTGCAACAAATGCAACTATTTCTGTTGTAACTCCATTTATTGCTGATACACAGAGAGTTTATAATTTTAATGAGAGACAAATAACAGGGTCAGTAATATGGGCTAAGATTCAAGACAATAATACTCGTGTTTTTGATCTTAATGGTGGTGGTGTGACTTATGTCATATTTGAAAATCCTGGACAGGCTAGTGGTAACTTTTTGAGGACTGACTTATTAAGAGTTAGATTACTTCCAATTGCACCAACAGCCACTACTTCAGCAGATGCAACAAATAGAATTTTGAGTTTTGGATCAGTTTCAATTTATGATTCAATAAGACAGGCTGAGTTTAACTACCAGAGAGGATTACAGATTAGAAGTAATGGTGAAACTCCACTCGTAGTTGATTCAATTATGATTATTGGTCGTGATAGTGCATATTTCGTAATTGAGAATCTGCCACCACAACCATTAACTCTTCCTGCAATTGATGGTGTTTATAATCTTACAATTTCGTTCTTACCTGACTCAATTAGACTTCATACTGCTACTTTGAGAATGTGGACAAACGATACTGTTAATAATAGATACATCAATATTACACTCTCAGGTCAAGGTGTTGGAACTAATATTCTCGTTGATGATTCCGATCCAACTACTTATGTAAGTACACCAATCGTTGATTGGAATCCAACCAATCCAACGAATCTCAATCAATGGCAGAGAATTTCTGGAAGCGGAACCAATAATGAAAGGTTAATCACATATATTTATGGAAGCCAATATAACGGAACTCCAAACGATCCATTAAGATTCATTCAATGGTTCCCGAGATTCCCATCAAAACCTGGGCATCCTCCAGTTGAACCAGATAGCTTTGATGTATGGGCAGTTGTTCCAGCAGGATCAAGCACTGGAAATCCAGTAGCTGTTTATGAAATTAATCACACACAAGGAACAACTATTGTAAAGAAAAATCAAAATTCTACCGCCTTCGGTGGAGATGTTCCAGCTAATGGTAGAATTTATCTTGGAAGATATGTGTTCTTAAGAGGCGGCCAGGATATTTATGGTGGCGGAACGATCTTTGGAAATGTTAGATTGATTAACGATCACAATGAGGTTAATGTCTATTATCAGGATAGTGTAGTTAACCGTGCATTACAAGATAGCTTTGTAACCAGAGCTGATGCAATAATTCTACAAGAAGCATCTGGTCAGGTTGGAGTAATTGATCCAAATGTTGTTCCAAATACTTTCTTCTTAAGTCAAAACTTCCCGAACCCATTCAACCCGAGTACAATTATCAGATTTGGTTTACCAGTTGCTGAAAGAGTCACAATTAAAGTCTATGATATTTTAGGTCGAGAAGTTAAAACATTAATTAACGAAGAATTAAGACCTGGATATCATACAGTTGAATGGGATGGAACGAATAACTATGGCTCAAGGGTTTCGAGTGGAATTTATATTTATCGTATGGTTGCTGGTAAGTTTGTAAAAACAATGAAGATGATGATGTTGAAGTAATTTTTATTGACGAGTGTCTGGTTGAATTTTATCAGCTGGACATATTAAGTTTTTGTAAGTTGTTCAAGTTTTGAGTTGTCATCCGTAAATTTTTTCTACGGATGACAACTTTTTTATTGTTTTATTTTAATAATATCTCAAAAACTTCTTTCAATTTATAATTTACTTTAATCTTATATTTGTAAATTAAAAATGCTTTATTGGTATAATTAAAACAGGATATTTAATTGCTTAATCTTGAAAATTTAAATCCAAAGCAAAAAGAGGCAGTTACTACAACTGAAGGTCCAGTTCTGGTTGTTGCTGGTGCCGGAAGTGGAAAAACCTTAGTCTTAACTTATCGAATCGCTTATTTGATTTCGCTTGGCATTCCACCTTCGGCAATACTTGCACTTACATTTACCAATAAAGCTGCAAGCGAAATGAAAGAGAGAATTCGTAATCTCGTTGGTAAAAGTGCTGATTATATTTATATGGGTACTTTTCATTCTATCTTTGCAAGGATTTTAAGGCAGGAGGCACATTTAATTGGTTATTCACGAGATTATTCAATTTACGATACTGACGATCAGGAAAATGTAATCAAAGGTATATTAAAGGATTTTAATGTCTCGGAAAATCATCTTTCACCAAGATTTATTCAGAATGTAATTTCTAAAGCAAAGAACAAATTACTTTTCAAAAGGAATACTTTTGAACAATTTTTTGGATCATATAACAAAAAGCTCTTAGAAATTTTTGAAGAATACAATCGTCGACTTAAAAATTCTAACGCAATGGATTTTGATGATTTATTAATTAAACCCATTGAATTATTTTCAAACTATCCTGAACTGCTTGATGAATACAAAGAAAAGTTTAATTACATTCTGGTTGATGAATATCAAGATACAAACACTGCTCAATATCATTTATTGAAAATGTTAGTTAACGAAAGTAAAAATATCTGTTGTGTAGGTGATGATGCACAAAGTATTTACAAATGGCGTGGAGCCGAGGTTAGAAATATACTGGATTTTAATAAAGATTTTCCTGAAACTAAAATAATTCGTCTTGAACAAAATTATAGATCAACGAAATCAATTTTGGCAGTTGCGGATTCAGTAATCAAAAACAACATCTATCAGATTGAAAAAACATTATGGACAAGTAACGAACATGGTGAAAAAGTTAAGATAATCGTTTGTTTTGATGAAAGAGATGAAGCTAACTTCATTGCAAAAAAAATTGTTGATTTAACAAGTTCAAAAAAATTTAATCCAAAAGATATCGCTATTCTTTATCGAACAAATGCCCAATCAAGATATTTTGAAGAAACATTAATTAAAAGTTCAATACCTTATGTGATCGTAGGTGGAGTTGAATTCTATAAAAGAAAAGAAGTTAAGGATGTCCTTGCATATTTGAAGTTGTTAGTTAATCCAAAAGATGATGAAAGTTTTTTGAGAGTTGTAAATTTCCCAGCAAGAGGAATAGGGGATGTTTCAATTCAAACTTTAAGAAGCATTGCGATTAAACAAAATAAATCTTTGTACCTTAGTATACCAGATTTGATTAATTCTGAGACTGTACCAGATCGAATCAAAAAGAATTTTAATTCATTTCATCAACTTATTACAAAATATCAATCTTTAATTGATCAGAGTAATTTTTATGAAATTGTAAAATCATTGATCGATGAAATTGGGATTCTACAAATTTTCAAAGAAGAAGAAACCGAAGAAGCAACTCAACGATATGAAAATGTTGTTCAATTGTTAAATTCAATACAGGAATATCAAATTGCAAATCCGGATAAAACGCTTGTAGATTATCTTTCTGAAATTTCGTTGATTGCTGATATTGATAATTGGGAAGATCGAAAAAATGCAATTGTATTGATGACCCTCCATTCTGCTAAAGGTTTGGAATTCGATGTTGTCTTCATTGTTGGATGTGAAGAAGGCCTACTTCCTCTTAGACGAGATGGTGAAATTGAAGATATTGAAGAGGAGAGAAGATTATTTTATGTTGGTTGCACCCGAGCAAAAAAACATCTTTTTATTACCTATGCACGGAATAGGAATAGATTTGGAAATTCTTATCCTCAAATTCAATCAAGATTTATTGAAGAAATTGATAAAAATTTTGTAGATCTTGAAGCAACTCCACTGGCTGAAATTTATTTGAAGAAAAATTCAAATTTCAGGAGTATAGTGACTGACGAATACAGTCAGATTAATCCTTTTGAAAATTATGAGTACTCACAAGTTACAAAGCAAATAAAACCGGGTTCGATAGTTGAGCACGATGTTTTTGGAAAAGGGAGAGTGATTTATTTAGATGGATATGGTGATCATCAAAAAGTTATCGTCGAATTTAAAAGTGGAATGAGAAAACATTTAATGGTTAAATATGCTAAACTAAAGATTATCAAGTGATTAATGTAAAACAAAATGAGGAGTAAAAAATGAACATTGGAATTCTAACTGGTGGTGGTGATTGCCCTGGACTTAACGCCGTTATCAGAGCTGTGGTGAGAAGAGCATTAAATTATGGCTATACCTGTCAGGGCATCCGCAATGGATGGAAAGGTTTGATTGAAGGTACAATCGAACCATTAGATTTAAATTCAATTAGTGGAATTCTTCATCGTGGTGGAACAATTCTTGGAACATCAAGAACAAATCCATTTAAGGTTCCAGATGGAGAACAAAAGCTTCGAGAGAATTTGGAAAAATACAACATTGATGTGATCGTTGCAGTCGGTGGTGAAGATACTCTCGGAGTTGCACATAAACTTTCCGAAAAAGGTATCAAAGTAGTAGGAATTCCTAAAACAATCGATAACGATCTGAACGCCACTGATTTTACTTTTGGTTTCGATACAGCAGTAAATATCGCAATGGAAGCAATTGACCGTTTGCATACTACTGCTGAAAGTCACAATAGAGTAATCGTTGTAGAAGTTATGGGCCGACATGCTGGATGGATTGCTTTATATGCAGGACTTGCAGGCGGTGCTGATGTCATATTAATTCCAGAACGTCCATTCGATCTTGATGAAGTTGCAAACATAATCAAAAAGCGACACGAAAGAGGAAAGAATTTTAGTATCGTTGTAGTTAGTGAAGGTGCAAAAATTAAAACCGAAGAATCTGTTGATAAAGATGGCTCATTAATTTTAAGCAGTTTGAAAAAAGATGAATTTGGTCACGTTCGTCTCGGTGGAATTGGGAATGTTTTAGCAGAAGAAATTGAGAAAAGAACTGGTTTTGAGACGAGAGCAACTATTTTAGGTCATATTCAACGTGGTGGTAGTCCTACTGCTTATGATCGTGTTTTAGGAACGAGGTTTGGTGTTGCCGCTGTGGATTTAATTAAAGAAAACAAATTTGGCCGAATGGTTGCACTTAGAGGAAATGAAATTGTGGATGTACCATTAAAAGATGCCGTAGGTGAATTAAAATTAGTGGATCTTAAATTATTCGAAGTTGCAGAAGTATTTTTTGGTTAATCTAAAAAAGCGAATCGGATTAAACCGATTCGCTTTAATTTTTTATTCTTCTTTTAATTTATTCCCATTCGGATTTCTAAGAATTTTATAAAAGCAAAATACAACAAGACCAATTACTATACCCCAGCCAAAAATCCAGAATATTATTCCTTCGGTTGTTAAGTTCATTTTAAAACCTCAACTTTATTTAAATTTTTGTTTTTCCAGGCAATATGAATCAAGAATAAAATAATTCCAAGAATTACGAGCATTAAAATTCTTGCACCCCAAATATATGGTACTTTTTCGGGATCGACATCTTTAAGTAACAAAATTGGAACTGCATCGTTAATGAGCCACCAAGCCATAATAACAAGTAAAATTAAAGGCGTAATGTATTTCATTATATATTTGAAGATTACAGGAATTCGGATATCACCACCAGAATTAATTTCTTCAAATGCTTTATCGGCGCCAAAGACCCACATAAATAAAATTGTCTCCATTAATGCGAAAACAACTAGACCAAAAGTACCAGCCCAGTAATCCATTTCATCAAGAAAACCATATTTCAAAAAGAAAACTACAAATTGAACGCAAATCAATGTGAATGCAGCAAGAGAAAATGTGGCTTTCTTTCTTGAAAAACCAAATTCATCTTCAAGAAAAGCGATGATAGGTTGTCCCATTGCAACAGAAGAAGTGATACCAGCAAAAAATAAAAGCAAGAACCATAGAAAACCAAAAACTTCTCCCATTGGAAGTTTTTGAAAGATAATTGGCATTGATACAAAACCTAAATTAAAAGCACCACCGCTTGCAATTTCTTGAGTAGTTGCAACACCAAAAAAAGCAACTGCTACGGGGATGGCAATACTTCCACCTAAAACGACCTCTGCAAATTCGTTTGTTGCGGCAGTCGAAAGTCCAGAAAGTGCAATATCGTCTTTCGGTTTCAAATAACTTGCGTACGCGTGGATAGTACCCATACCAACACTTAGTGTAAAAAAGATTTGTCCAGCAGCAGCTAACCAGATTTTTGGATCATTGAGTTTACTGAAATCAGGATTCCAGATAAATGCAAATCCGTTCCAGACTGAATTTTCAGGTTGGGAGGGATCGGGTGTGCCCAGCGTAAAAACTCTAATTACAAGAATCACTGCGAAAATGAAAAGCATCGGCATTGCTATTTTAGCCAGTTTTTCAATTCCAGCTGAAATACCTTTATAAAGTATAAAAAAGTTTAGTGAGAAAGTGATTAACATTATTGCATAAGCTGTCCATAAAGAATCAAAAGCATGGCCGGGCTGTATACCTTGGTATGCATCTAAAAATTCCTTCATATTTTCAAAAGTTGGATTTTTAACAAAGTAAAGCTTTAGAATTGAAAATATGCTGTAACCTAAAGTCCAGGATTCAATATATGTATAATAAATCATAATTGTAAGAGACATAAATAAACCGGTCGCTCCTAAATACTTTGCGAGTTTGTGATTCCATAGAACATCGAACATACCAGGTGCACTACCGTGTCTGAATTTTCCACCGTATCTCCCGATTCCCCATTCTATCCACATTAAGGGAATTCCAAGTAATAGAAAAGCGACAAAATAAGGAATCATAAAAGCTCCACCACCATTTTGTGCAGCTTGCACTGGAAATCTCAAAAAATTACCTAAACCAATTGCATTGCCGGCTACAGCTAAAATTAATCCAATCCTACTTCCCCATTGTTCTCTATTTTTGTTTTCTTCTGCCATTGAATTACTCCGTTTTGTTTAGGATTATCATTTCTAACAATGCAAAACTTTCGACTAATTTATGATATTTTTAAAAAAATTTCTTTACATCTTTTCTAATCGTATTAAAAATTATATATCACTTTTCTTTGTTTTATATCAATTGAAATTCTAAACCAATTTATTTAATTTGTTTTATATGAAAACATTACTATTAACATTAACAATATTATTAACAACATCAATCACTGCAATGAGTCAAAATATTGAGGAACTTATCGGGCAAATTAAATTCAAATTTGCGCCAGACAAACGAACGGCAATTTTCGATATCTCTTATTCACAAGAAGGCGATGAATTGATTTTGAGAGGTGAAGTCTCGGATAAATTGTTAAAGGATGTGCTCATCAATGAATTAAAATCTAAAATTAATTTTAAAATAAAAGATGAGATAGAGCTTTTACCTTCTGTGAAAATGGGTCCAAAAATATTTGGAATTGTAAATTTGAGTGTATGCAATGTGAGGTCAAAACCCGATCATCCAGAAGAACTTTCAACTCAAGCTTTGATGGGAACACCAGTACGAATATTAAAAGAAAAAGATGGTTGGTTCTTGATTCAAACACCAGATGAATATCTTGGCTGGGTTGATGATGATGGAATTGCCCGTAAAACAGCAGAAGAAATGCAAGAATGGATTAAAGCAAGTAAAATTATTTATACTCAATTCTTCGGGTTTGTTTACGCCGATAAAAATTTAAATGTAAAAATTAGTGATGTTGTAGCAGGAAATATTTTAGAATTAATTAAATCAGAAAATGACCTTTTTGAAATTAAGTTACCTGATGGCAGAATTGGTTTTGTTAAAAGAGACGAAGCTAAATTTTTTAATGATTGGTTTAATGCTTTAGATTTTAATGCTGAATCAATTATAAAGATTGCTAAAGAAATGGTTGGTTTTCCTTATTTATGGGGAGGAACTTCAATTAAAGGAATTGACTGTTCTGGTTTTATCAAAACGATTTTCTTCTTAAATGGAATCATTTTACCAAGAGATGCAAATCAACAGGCATTGATTGGTGATGAAATTTCTTTTGATCCTGATTTTTCTCAGTTAAAACCAGGTGATTTAATTTTCTTTGGACGGAAATCATCAGAAACAAGACCAGAAAGAATTACACATGTTGGGATGTATCTTGGGGATAAGAAATTTATTCATAGTTCTGGTCGGGTTAGACTAGATAGCTTTGATAAAAATGATCCTGATTTTAATGAGTATCGATTAAACACAATTGTTAAAGTAAAACGTATTCTTGAAGATCAAAAATTACTTGACAATCTTAAAATCACTAACAACAAATTTTATAAAAAAGAGATATACAAATGAAGAGAAGAGATTTCTTAAAAGCAGGCGCATTAATTTCGTTAGGGACTTCTTTTGCGGGCAAGGTTCCGGAAATCTTTTCAAAAAATCTTAAAGCAAGTGGAGAGAGAATGAAACTCAGATTTTATCCATATACACTGGAATTAAAGCATGTCTTTACTGTTGCAACAGCGTCAAGAAAAACAACACCAGTAATGATGACAGAAATTGAGTTCAATGGCGTTATCGGCTACGGAGAAGCATCAATGCCGCCTTATCTTGGTGAATCACATCAGACAGCAAATGAATTTTTATCTAAAGTTGATCTATCTCAATTTGATGATCCTTTTAGAATGGAAGAAATTCTAGCTTATGTCGATTCAATTGCACCCGGAAATCCTGCAGCAAAAGCTTCAATTGATATTGCATTACATGATCTTGTCGGTAAATTGATAGGTCAACCCTGGTATAAAATCTGGGGACTTAATCCAGAAAAAACTCCATACACTTCGTTTACAATTGGAATTGATAAACCTGATATAGTCCGTCAAAAAGTAAGAGAAGCTGAACAATACAAAATTCTTAAAGTTAAACTTGGTCTTGATAATGATAAAGAAATGATCGAAACAATCCGTTCTGTTACAGATAAACCAATCCGATGTGATGTTAATCAAGGCTGGAAGAACAAAGAAGAAGCCTTAAAAATGATTGAGTGGCTTGCAACTAAGAATGTTGAATTTATTGAACAACCAATGCCCAAAGATTGGTATGATGAACATGCCTGGTTGCGAGAAAGAAGTCCTTTACCAATTATTGGTGATGAAAGTGTTCAAAGATTGCCTGATATTAAAAAAGCTTACGGTGCCTATGATGGAATTAACATTAAATTAATGAAAAGTACAGGTATGAGAGAAGCTTACAAAATGATTCTTCTTGCTCGTTCATTAGATATGAAAGTTATGCTCGGTTGTATGACAGAAACTTCCTGTGCAATCTCTGCTGCAGCTCAACTCTCCCCACTAGTTGATTGGGCTGATCTTGATGGTGCTGAGTTGATTAGTAATGACCTCTTTGATGGTGTAAAAATCATAGAGGGAAAAGTTACTTTAAATGACTTGCCTGGAATTGGTATTCGTAAAATATAAGCTCACAATTCTTTAGTTTTATTATGACTAAAATTTCTTTCGAACAAAAATTAGAGAGATTTAGAGTACAGATAAATAATCGATTGATTGTAAATTTTTCGAAGAGAAAGCCGAGTTCGCTTTATTCTCCATTAATTTATTTTTTGAAGTCGGGCGGAAAAAGATTAAGAGCCATACTGGTTTTACTTACCGCTAAAAGTGTAAATCGAAATTTGAAAAATTTACCTTTCAATCAAGCAATTGCAATTGAGCTCCTTCATAATTTCACATTAATTCATGATGATATAATGGATAATTCGGATAAACGACATAATCAATTAACATTGCATAAAAAATACGATATAAGCACTGCTATTTTAGCTGGCGATGCTTTGCTTGCAATTGCTTATGAATTTTTGGACAAAGGCTTAAATAAAAATTCAGTTGCGATTTATGAAGAATTTACTAAAGGTCTGAGAGTTGTATGCGAAGGACAGGCACTTGACAAAGAATTTGAAATATCTAAATCAGTGACTTTGAATGATTATTTCAAAATGATTTCAATGAAAACAGCAGCACTTATTAAAACAACCTGTCGAATTGGAGCATTAGTTTCATCAGAAAAAATTGATAAAAACGATTTGAACAAATTTGGTCTATTTGGTGAATATCTTGGAATTGCATTTCAGATTCAGGACGACTTGCTCGATATTATTGGGAGTGAAAAATTATTTGGTAAAACAAAAGCATTGGATCTTTTAGAAGGTAAGAAAACTTTTCTACTTATTAAAGCTTTGAGTTTAGCTCAAGGTAAAGACTTAGATAAATTAAAAAAGCTTATTGAAAATAAAGGGATTAGCTCTGATGAAGTCAAAGATTATATTAATTTATATCGAAAAATTGGAGTCATCGAATTAACTCAAAAAGAGATCGATCACTACAATCAATTAGCAAAAAATGTTTTGTTTGATCTAAGTAAAAAATATGATGTAAGCAATTTGAATCAATTTCTTGAGTATGTAATTAATCGTCAATATTGATTATGATTGAAAAAGAAGTTACAATACTGAATAGAGCCGGATTGCATACAAGACCGGCTGCAACACTTGTAAAATTAGCTTCAAAATACAAATCAGATTTTTATATTATTCAAGATAATCTTGTAGTCAATGGAAAAAGCATAATTGGAGTAATGACTTTATGTGCAGAGCAGGGAAGCAAGTTGAAATTGCGATTTGAAGGAGAAGATGAGGAATCCGCCGCACAAGAAATAGTCGAATATTTCAATCGAGGATTCGATGAACTCTAAAGAGTTAGTAGATTTTAATAAAAAGAAATACAAAATTTTTACTGGTATTCCTGCTGCACCAGGATATGCAATTGGGCCGGTTTATATCTATCAAAAAGAAAATATTGAAATTTATCCAGCTGTTTCGCTTGATACAAATTCTGAATTAAGTGCATTAGAATTTGCAATTGAAAGATCGAAAAAAGAATTGAGAAAAGTCGTTGATTTATCTAAGGAAAGATTAAACGAGAAAATTTCAGCAATATTTGAAGCACATCTATTGATATTGGAAGATGAGCATCTTCTCTCTGCAATCCGAAATAAAATTCAAATAGATCGACATAGTGCTGAATATGCTGTCGAGAATGTATTCAGTCAATACATCAATCAGATGAGACAATCAAATGATCCAGCAATGATTGAGCGAGCAAACGATATTGAAGATATTAAATCTCGAATTATTAGAAATACTCAACGTAAGAGATGGGAATCTAAATTAAAACAGTCTGTTATTATCGTTGCAAGGAATCTCACCCCAGCTGATACAATTCTCTTCACAAGAAATGATGTTTTAGCCTATGTTTCTGAGATAGGCGGATTAACATCACATACAGCAATTTTAGCTCGTGCATTAAATATTCCCGCTGTCGTAGGAACTCGAGGAATTACAAAAGAATTGCAGAATGATGAAATTATAATCGTCGATGGATTTGAAGGACTCGTTATTTCAAATCCCGATGAAACAATATTGAATGATTATAAAAAGAAAATTCAAAAATACATTGAGCGAAGAAAGAAATACGAAGAATTAAGAAATGTACCGTGTAAAACGAAAGACAATCACCGAGTAACTTTATTAGCAAATATCGATTTCCTTGATGAAATACCATTTGCTATCTCTTCAGGTGCTGAAGGCGTTGGTCTATTTCGAAGTGAAAATTTATTCTTCCAGAAAGGAACTTTCCCGACTGAAACCGAGCAAGTGGAAGCATATATCGATCTTGCCGAAAAATTTTATCCATTTCCTGTAACAATTAGAACATTTGATCTTGGTGGAGACAAAATATTTTTGGATGAAGATTATCAAGAAAATAATCCATTTTTAGGTTGGAGAGGAATTAGACTTTTACTTGATATGCCTGAGGTTCTAAAAACACAATTTAGAGCTATCTTAATTTCTTCGATTTATAAAAATATTCGCGTGATGCTTCCTATGGTTTCCTCTATTGATGAGATTATAAAAGCAAAGGAAATTTTTGATGAAACAAAAAAAGAATTGAGAGAAGCTAAAATTAAATTCGATGAAAAAATCAAATTTGGAATAATGGTTGAAATTCCTTCAATTGTATATTGCTTAAAAGAAGCCTCTAAATACATTGATTTCATCAGTGTTGGAACAAATGATCTAACTCAGTACTTACTTGCAGTTGATAGAGGAAATGAAAAAGTTTTTAATTCTTATCAAGAATTTCATCCAGC
This sequence comes from Ignavibacteria bacterium, assembly GCA_049699815.1. Classification (GTDB taxonomy): domain Bacteria; phylum Bacteroidota; class Ignavibacteria; order Ch128b; family Ch128b; genus Ch128b. Next base: position 18,411 of record JBNAWO010000024.1, read on the forward strand.
ATTAGTTCGTGTATTAAGACAAATAGTAAAGGATCTTAACAGAACTAAGGTTGAAATTGGTATTTGCGGAGAAATAGCATCGAATATTAGAGCGGTTCCATTAATGATTGGACTTGGATATAATCACTTAAGCGTAAGTGAGTATCTTTTGCCAGAAATTAAAAAGCTTATTCTAAATATTAAATTGAGTGATTGTAAAAAATTAGCAGTAAAATGTTTACAGGCGACAAATCAAAATGAGATAATTAAATTAATCAATGATTTTTATAAAAAAACTAAAGGAGAAAATAATGAATCCATATAAGCAATATGATTCAGGGGATATGTTTAATGTCCTTAAAAGTTATTATAAACAGGTTCAAGTAATTTTAGACAAAAAATTAGAAATTGATAAAACTAACTATTCGAAAATTGAGAAAATTATTGTCTCAGGTTTAGGTGGTTCGGCTATTTCGGGAGATGTTGCTTATACTCTTTTTCAAGATCAACTTTCAATTCCATTTTTTGTAAATCGAAATTACAATCTTCCAAATTTTGCTGATAATAAAACGCTTGTTATTGCTTGCAGTTATTCTGGAAATACAGAAGAAACACTATCAAGTTTTGACGAAGCAATCTCAAAAAAATGTGAAGTTGTTGTAATAAGTTCTGGCGGGAAATTGAAAGAAAAAGCTCTTGCGAAAAATTTACTCTTTTTAGAAGTTGATGGCGGTTTTCAACCTAGATGCGCAATAGGCCTAATGCTTACAACTCTGATAAAATTTCTTGAAACAAGTGGTTTTATCTTCTTCGATAACGGATTCTATGAAAATGTTATTAATCTCTTAAAAGAAAAATCTGAAACCTATTCAACTGAAAATGGTGCACCATATGAGTTTGCAACAAAGTTACTTGGAAAATTCCCTGTTATTCATTCAACTGAATTGCTGCAATCAATTAATGTCCGCTTTCGATCACAACTTGCTGAAAATTCAAAAGTGCTCTCATACTCAAGCATTATTCCTGAATTAAATCACAATGAAATTATAGCCTGGGAAAAATTCGATGAAAAATTTTTACCTGCAATCTTAATTCAAATGATTGATGAAAAAGATCATCCAAGAAACAAATTGAGATTTGACATCACAAGAAATATTTTGAATGAGGTTAAAGTTGAGATACTAAGACTTCAAAGCAATGAACCCAAGTTTTATCTGCGAGTTTTTGATCTTATTTATTTCGTAGACTGGGTTAGTTTCTTTCTTGCGGTAATAAGAAAAGTCGATCCAACACCAATTAAGAACATAAATGCTCTCAAAGAAGCTTTGTCTAAAATTAACTGAGATTATTTCATTTGTTCTGATTTTTTGTACAACTCTTCAAGCTCAGTTGACCTATTTTGGTAGGAATAAGGTTCAATACGAAACTTTTGACTGGCAGGTAATTAAAACAGAACACTTTGATATTTACTATTATCCTGAGTTCACTGAAATAGCCGAGATTGGTGCAAGATTTGCCGAAGAATCTTACGAAAATTTAAGAGTCAAATTCAATCATATTGTTCTGCATAGAATTCCACTCATCTTTTACAACACTCATCTTCATTTCGAACAGACGAATACCATACCAGGTCTTTTACCTGAGGGAGTAGGCGGATTTTTTGAATTTATGAAAGGAAGAGTTGTTCTTCCCTTCGATGGTTCATTAAGGCAATTCAAACATGTTATAAAACACGAACTTGTTCATGTTTTTATGACAAATAAAGTGAGACGAATTCAAACAGATTTTCGAATCACTTCTGATGTTATGCCGCCTCTCTGGTTTGTTGAAGGATTAGCAGAGTTCTGGTCAACTGAATGGGATGATCAAGCTGAAATGATTTTGAGGGATGCTGTTTCGAATGGTTATATAGTTGGGCTGAAAGATATTGATCGAATCTCTGGAACATTTCTAATGTATAAAGTCGGTCAAAAAATTCTTGAATTTGTCTCTGAAAAGTATGGTGAAGAAAAAATCCTTTTGCTTCTGGAGAATTTTTGGAAATCTAACAACTTCGAAGATATCTGGAAAATCACACTTGGGGTTAATTATTCAGAGTTTGACAAAGAGTGGAAATATTATTTACAAAAAAAATATTTGCCTGTCCTTGGTGAAAGTGATTTGCCAGGTTACATTTCAAATAAAATTACAGATTTTGGTTTTAATTTTAGTCCTGTTTACTTCAAAGACAAAAATGATGAGTATTTAATTTTTCTTGCGAATCGAGATGGTTACTCATCGATTTATCGTTTAAGATTGGAAGGAAAAGAAATTCCAAAACCTGAATTATTACTTCAAGGCGAGAAGTCAGATGAATTTGAATCATTTCATCTTTTTCGCACCAGCATTGATGTTTCAAAAAAAGGTGTGATTGTTTTTTCATCAAAATCAAAAGGCAGAGATCGATTGAATTTCTATGATTTGAAAGAAGCCAGAATTTCAATTTCAAAATCTTTCGAAAATATTTTAAGTATTTCAAACCCAAAATTTTCGAATGATGGAAGTATGGTTGTCTTCAGTGGAATTGATTTAAAAGGTTATCGCGATTTATATATTTATGAAATTGAAAATGACAATTTAATTCGTCTTACAAATGATTATTACGACGACCGCAATCCATCATTTTATCCGAATAATCAATTCATTGTTTTCAGTTCTGATAGAACATCAAAGAATGGAAAATATTTTTATAACTTATTCCTTTTAAGAATTTCGGATCTTAATATTTCCAGAGTTACTTCTCTTAATTCTGATCAAACATTTCCTGTTTTTTCCAATGATGGTGGAAAATTGTTTTTCACTTCCAATATTGATAAAGTTTCAAATGTCTGGATGATTAATGTTATTCAGAAAAATGATGAGATTTTTTTGGGGAATGAAATGTTCAAAGTGACTTCCTTTACATCGAATGTTTTTGATCCTGAAATCGTTGATAGCTCAATCTACTTCTGCGCTTTTGAAAATTTTAGTTTTCAAATTTATAAAATCAAAAGTTTTGATGAAGAGATAAAAAGAATAAACCAATCAAGAAATACATTTTCAGACTCTTTAAGATTTAATTGGATTGCGAAAGGTATCGATGGAATAAAAGTTAAAGAACGAATAAGATACGAAAGAGAATACACTCTTGATTTTGCTCAAAGTCAGATTACAACAAATCCTGTCTATGGAACAAGTGGTGGAGCAATCTTTTCAATAAGCGATTTATTAAGTGATGATCATTACCAGTTTCTAATTTTCAACACAGCACAAAGTAGAGATGAATTTCTGAAAAGTTTTAATGTTGCCGTTTCGAAAATTTCACTCTCTCAAAAAACAAATTATGCATTTGGAGTTTTTCATTTTGCTGGAAGAAGATACGATATCAGAGATTCAGACGAATATTTTTATGAACGAAGTTTTGGTGCTTTCTTCACTTTAAGCTATCCATTTTCGTTTTTTAGAAGACTGGAAGCAAATGTCACTTTAGCAAATTCTGATAAAGAAGTTTTCTTTACTACCAAAAATAGAAAAGCTTTGCTTTTAACAAATTCAATTTCTTATGTTTTTGATAATAGTTTGTGGGCTTCTTCAGGTCCAATTGATGGTTCGAGATTTATGATCCTTCTTGGACAGACGAACGATATTAAATTTTCTAATGTAAATTATTATAGTTTTATGCTTGACTATCGTTATTATTTAAGACTGGGATTAAAAAGTGCTCTTGCTTATCGATTTCAATTTTTCTTTAACGAAGGTAGGGAAGCAAGAAGATTTTTTATGGGCGGTAATTGGGATTTGCGAGGTTATCCAAGATGGTCAATTCGTGGTGAAAAATTGTGGCTTACATCTCTTGAATTAAGATTTCCACTAATTGATCAAGTTACAATTAAATTTCCTTTTCTTACAATGAATTTGTTTGAATTCAGAGGTGCAACTTTCTTTGATATGGGAAATGCCTGGGATATAAAGTATAATCAAACCCTTGGGAGTATTGGGTTTGGAATTAGAATGAATCTTTTTGGTGTAATTGTCCTTCGCTATGATATTGGTAAAAAAATTGAAGATGGATTTAGAAGATTTCAGGATAGATTATTTTATCAATTCTTCTTTGGATGGGATTTTTGATGAATTCATTTCGTAAAATTTTCTTAACATCTTTCATTAGTTTATTTTTATTCTCTTGTGGGAGAAAAATTATTCTTAATAATTACCTCAAGAATGAAAATTTATGGAGAATGTATGGCAGGGTTTCAGAGCGTAGTTTCTTTGTTCAAGATACAGTCCGTCTCCCTCTGAAAATACTATACAAAACTGAATTAAAGTCAGGTCTAAATTATTCGTCTGTAACAATGATGGATCAGTCAATCTTCATCGGGGATACAAAAGGTTATGTTTATAGGATTGAACTTAATAATGGCAGAATTAAAAATTATATGAATTATAAACAACCAATTTTAACTTCAATTATTGTTAAAGAAAACGAATTAATTATCCCAATTGCTGGATTAAAAGACAAAAAATCTTTTATTATAGTTTATAATATGATTCAAGGAAATGAGAAAAAAGAAATTGTGCTTGATGGCTCAATTGAGAAAGATCCAGTTTTCATTGACGATCAGCTTTATGTTATAACCACAAATGGCTTATTATATAAATTTGACAAAGACTACAATATTGAATGGAAACTTGACTTAGAAGCTTCAATAAATTCCCACTTTGCTGCGACAAAAGAATTTATTGTTGTTGGGACATTAGACGGTAGAGTTTTTACTATTTCAAATAAAGGTAAAATTATTTCGTCGATTAAAATTAATAACTCAATCAACTCAGGTTTTTCAATTAATAATTCTTTGATCTATTTCGGAGATGATAGGGGAGATTTCTATTGTATTTATGAAAATGGGAAAATTTTGTATCAGAAAAAATTAGGAAGTTCATTTAAGGCAATTCCATCCTTTGATGAGGAAAAAGTCTTTATAGGTGACTTATCGGGAAATATTTTCTGCCTAAATAAATCAAATGGTGAACTTATATGGAAAAAGAATTACGGAGGAATGATTAACAATTCAATTCTAATCATTGGAGATAAATTGATAATTCCAAATGTGCATAAAAAAATTTTTGTGCTCGATAAATTTACGGGCGACCTTTTACAAGAAATTGAAATGGATGGAAGAGTTAAACTTTCTCCAGTTTATGTTAACGGTAAAATCATAGTTGGTTGTGATGACAAGAAAATCATTGCACTATCTAATTAAATTTTTGATTTTAACTATTGCATTATCGAATGCTGCTTTTTCACAAAGCGAAATACATCGATTAGAAATAATTTCTAAAAAACCTTTTGAACTTTTTATAAATGATCATTCAACAGGACCTCATTTGAACTTCGATACACTTTTAATGAAAAACTACTACAAAATTGAAGCTTATTTACTTGAAGAAGAATTGCGCAAAACTATTTACAAAAAAAATCTATTTCTTAATTCGGATTTAAAGTTAAATTTTGATTCGAGTTATTCTGTTTCTATTCGAAGTTTTCCTGATGATGCAGAAGTGTATTTCGATTCAATGTATTTTGGTTCAACTCCTCTCAAAATTAATTTACTTTTTAAGCCTTCTTTAATCGAGATTAAAAAAATTGGTTACTATGATTATAGGAAAGATATAGGAGAATTAGATAACTATAATTTTTACATAAAACTTGAGAAAATTGGGGCAGAAAAAACTAAGTTAATGTTTGATTATAAATTCATTGCATTGACTTCAACAATTATTACTGGTGCATTAGCGGCTTATACTAAGCAACTCGCAAACAAATATTATTTTAAATCTGAACGAACCGATGAAGACAGAAAAAAAGTTAAAACTTATGATAGATATTCAGGAATTTTTACAATTGGTATGCAAATAAGTTTTGGTATTTTTGTGTACTTGTTATTTCAAGAATAAATATGGAGTCATAGAAATGAAAAGATTATTAATCTCAACATTAATTTTTATTAGCTCATTTGGTTTATTGAGTTGTCAAAAACATAAAGAAGAAAGTCTCTACAAAACAGCACTTGAAGAAATTAAAAACGGAAACAATCAAGCTGCAATCGAAAATCTTGAAAAACTTGTTGAGAAAAATCCATATTCTCAGTTTGCACCAGATGCATTTTTCACACTCGCATCACTCTATCAATCAATTGAAGGTGATTCGATACAAAAAGTGAACAATTATGAAAAAGCTCTTGAATGCTATAATCAGATAATCGAAAAATTCCCAAACGATGAAAAAACTCCACAGGCAATTTTTATGGCGGGATTTATTTGTGCAGAGAATTTAAAAGACTTTGAAAGAGCAAAATATTATTACAAAAAGTTTCTAAAAGCGTATCCCGATCATGAACTAGCCTTATCTGTTAAAGCTGAACTCGATAATCTTGGTAAACCGCCTGAAGAAATATTAATGGAAAAAGGAGTTGTACTTGGAGATAAAGGCAAGTCTAAATGAGATATAGAACTGATTATCGTCAATTACTTGATCCAAAAATAATTTCAAAAATCTCACGTCTCGATCTAAGAGCAAGATATATTGTTGAAGGTTTTTTGATCGGATTGCATAGAAGTCCATATCATGGATTCAGCGTTGAGTTTTCAGAGCATCGGCCATATATGTTAGGTGATGAGATATCTCGAATTGATTGGAAGGTTTATGGAAAAACGGATCGTTATTACATTAAACAATTTGAAGAAGAAACAAACTTAAAGAGCTACATCCTCGTCGATTGCAGTAAATCAATGGAGTATTCAAGCGGTGGAATCAATAAATTTCAATATGCAATAACTCTTGCAGCTGCAATCGCTTATCTGTTATTTGATCAAAAAGACGCCGTTGGATTAGTTCTTTATTCCGACAAAATTCAAAAAATCATTGAACCTCGTTCATCTAAAGTAAATCTTTTCGAAATTTATAAATCTCTGATTAATACTATTCCAGATGGTAAAACTGAAACAGCTGAATGTCTCGGACAGGTTGCTGAGAAAATTAAGAAGAGAGGTTTGGTTGTCGTAATCTCTGACTTTTTGGATGATATCAGCAAAATCAAATCATCACTGAAAAAATTTCGATTTAAACAAAATGAAGTAATCTCTTTCCAAATTTTGGATGAACAGGAAGTTTATTTTAGTTTCAGTAAAGATGCAATTTTCAGAGATCTTGAATCACGGGAAGAACTTCTTACTCAACCATTTCAAATAAAATCAACTTATAATGAACTTGTCCATCAATTCTTATTTAATCTCAAAAAAAATCTACTCAATCATCAAATAGATCATAACCTTGTTCTTACAAAAGAGACATTTGATAAAGCTCTACTTGCATTTCTTAAGAAAAGGAAGAGATTGCATTAGTTCATCAAAGACTTAAGGATATCTTTGTATTCATCTATATACTTTTTTGCTAGTTCTAAGCTTTTTGCTTCAACAATTAAACGAATGATCGGCTCTGTATTGGATTTTCTCAAATGTATCCAATGATCAACAAAATCAATTCTTAATCCATCTTCTTCATTTATAATTTCATTCTTGAAAAGTTCTTTAAATTTATTTATCAGTTCTTCGGGAGAGAATTCAATTGTCTCAAATTTATCTTTTAAAATAAAATACGATGGTAATTCTCTCCTTATCTCTGAAAGTTTTTTATTCTTTTCTGCCAGATATTGCAGAGTAAAAGCAATTCCAATAAGAGCATCTCTTCCATAATGTAATTCAGGATAAATTACGCCACCACTTCCTTCTCCACCTATTACAGCTTTATATTTTTTCATTCCTTTAACAACATTAATTTCACCAACAGGAGTTCTAAATACATTGCAGTTATGTTTTTTAGCAATATCTTCGACCGCTTTTGTTGTTGAAAGATTTACACAAACATTACCTTTCTTTTTGCTTAATACAAAATCAGTTACAATCACCACAGTATATTCTTCAATAAATGGATTTACATCATCCTGGAGTAAAACAAGCCTATCAACATCAGGATCGACAATTATGGTAAGATCGAAATTATCTTGTTTGGCAACTCTAATTGTTTCAGTAAGATTCTCAGGGACTGGTTCTGGTTTCCTTGGAAAGATTCCACTTTCATCACAATTGATTTTTGTGACCTCACATCCAAGCATTTCAAGCATTTGAGGTACAACTTTTACTCCAGCTCCATTTACACAATCAACTAGGACTTTGAACTTTTTGTTTTTAATTAGATCGACATCTACGATATCAAGTTTTATAATTTTTTCAATATGAAATTCGTAAGCTCTTTCAATAAATTCATATTTACCCATTTCATTCCATTTTTTAAATTCTGTCTGTAAATTCTCTTCAAGTTCAAGAAATCTTGTAGCTTCTATTGGGGTCAAAAATGTTCCTTCTGAATTTAATAACTTAAGTGCGTTCCATTCATTTGGATTATGACTGGCCGATAGAACAATTCCGCCAGCTGCTTTTAATTCCTCAACATAGATTTGAACAGTTGGAGTGGGGACAATTCCAATATCAATTACATCACAACCTGAGGACATTAATGTTCCAATTACAATTTTTGAGAAAGCATCACCGCTAATTCTTGAATCTCGACCAACGACAATTTTTCCATAATTACAGAATTTTGCAAAGGCAGCAGAAAATCTAACAAGATTTTGAGGATCAAGTCCATCACCTACTATCCCTCGTATTCCCGAAATACTTTTGATTAATGTTGCCATTTTATCCTCAATATTTTTTTCATTGTTGCAAGTATATTCAATTTGAATCAATAGAAGCAATTTGAAATTGCAATAATATGATGACTCTTAAAATAATTTTTATTTTTAATGCATCTTTTACGACTTTTTATATTGGATACAAAACCCTTTCTTTGTAAATTAGTTTTGATATGAGATACATTTTACTATTCTTATTGATATTCATTTTTTCAATTCCAATAAAGTTAACTCTTGATGAAAAATATCCAATCTGGTTGAAGAAAAATGGTACACATACAGATCAGACATCTGGAATTACTTTCATTGGATCCAAGAATAATGCGAAGTATTTTTTAGTCTGTGACGATATTGGAAAAATACATAGAATTAAACTCAAGAATAACAGGGTGGACATCGAAACCATAGAATTTGATAAAGATGTTGAAAAGTTTTTAGACAAATTTCAAAAAATGGATTTTGAAGAAATTATTTATGATAAATTTACGAACAAGGTTTTTTTATCAATTGAAGGTAATGGAA
>JBNAWO010000025.1:0-26644 GCA_049699815.1 Ignavibacteria bacterium
GCTTTTAACAAATCAACATTCAATAAGAGATGTCATTCTATTCCCAACAATGAAACCAGAAAAATAAGATGAAAAATATCGTTGCTTGGTGCGGATTTGTGATAATTTTGTTTACTACTTCAAATTCATATTCATCTGTTATTTATACTGATTTCAATCCTGCTTTTTTTAATGAATTTTCTCAGCAAGAAAATTTTCTTTTGCCCCTCTTCGATAGATTTGATGTTATAGAAAAAAACGATACAATAAAAATAAACAAAACTTATTACATTTTTAAGTATAATCAATTATCGCCAGTTCAGTTTGAACCAGATTTTCATCAACCAATTTATTTTGATAGAATTTTTCTTGTAACAGCACTTACATCAGCTTCTGTCGCATTTGTTCATAAACACCAATCAAAAGCCTGGTGGCAGGGGACACGAACAAAATTTCATTTTCAAAATGATTGGGAATACGCTTTATGGATCGATAAACTTGGTCATTGGTGGGGTGCAACAGCAATTCAACATTTGTTTTCTTCTTCGCTAAGCTGGAGTAATTTTTCAGATAAAACTTCAATGTGGCTCGCTTCAATACTGGCACTTTCTTATCAACTTTATGTTGAAACTTATGATGGATATGCAAAAGATTGGGGCTTCAGTCCTGGTGATGCAATGTTTGATTTTGGAGGTGCATTTTATCCACTTCTACAATATTACTTACCACCTTTGAAAAATGTAAATCTTAAACTCAGTTATTATCCATCTAAACGATTAATAAAGAAAGATCCAAACGACAAACTTTATAAAAACAAATTTGTGATTGATGATTATGAGGGTCAAAGTTTTTATTTGAGTTTCAAGATTAACAATATTCTCTCAGAAAAGCTTGAAAAATATTGGCCGGATTTTCTCTGCCTCGCCGTCGGATACCAGATGAGAAACTGGAATGGGTATGCTGTGGCTGATCAAAATTATTTCTTAACTCTTGATTATGACTTCGAGGCAATTCCACTTTATGGTCAATTCTGGCAATTCTTAAAAAACACATTTAATCTTATTCATTTTCCAGCACCTGGAATTAAATTCACTAAGAAAAAAATTTATCTAACAATTACATACTAAATACATACTAAATTGATAAGCATAATAATTCCCACTCTAAACGAAGAAAAACTATTACCTAATCTTCTCGATCAACTTATGGATCAGAATCTTAAATCAAAATACAATTACGAAATAATTATTTCTGATGGGGGAAGTAAAGACAAAACAATTGAAATCGCAAAAAAATACACTGATAAAATTGTTATTCATCAAGAAAAAAGAAGACAAAAAATTTCTGAAGGAAAAAATCTGGGCTACAAGATTTCCAGCGGAGATATTTTAGTTTTTATCTGTGCTGATTGTCGAATTGAAAACACAGAATTATTTTTTGAGTATGTGTCAAATTTTAGAAACTCAAAGTTTTATGCCGCAACTTTCTGGTTTGATGTATTCCCCGAAGAAAAAATCTGGAGTGATTATATCTTTCACACTTTCTTTAACTGGTTGATTAAACTTCTTAATTTTGTTGGCAATGGAATGGGACGAGGCGAATGCCAGGTGATTAAAAGAAATGTTTTTGAACAAGTTGATGGTTACAATGAAGATCTAACTGCTGGTGAAGATTATGATTTATACACTCGTATAAGAAAACTTGGAAAAATTGATGTGAATTTCAAAATCAAAATCTTTGAATCTCCAAGAAGGTATAGAAAATTTGGATACTTAAAAATTCTTTTGATGTGGTTTCGAAATTCATTAAGAGTTTTTAATATTATAAAAACTCAGGTCGAAGAATGGAAAGAAGTGAGATAAAATTTTTAATTATTGTTTTTTTAGTTTCCTTTTATTCTCTTAAAGCACAGGGTTTATATGTTAATTCGAATCATCCTGTTTACAACTTTTTAGAAAAAATGGAAGCTGCAGGATTAATTGAAGATTATCAAAACGAGTCAAAACCAATTCTAAGATCAAAAGTGGTTGATTATCTGTCGAAAATTTTTAACAGAAGATTTGAACTAAATTCTACCGATAGAAGATTTCTAAATTACTTTATCGATGAATTTTATATCGATATTGGAGGAACTCTCGATAGATACGAGATACTTTTTTCTGATAAAAGTTATAATCCATTTAGCAACAAAGAGAAATTTGTATATGCATATAATGATCAATCAAATTTAACTTTGTTTGTAAAGGCACATCTGAACTTTGGTATCTATTCTTCCAGAGATGAACATCCTTCTAAGTCCATTGAAGGTGGTGGAAGATTTTACGGAAGTCTTTCTCGATTAATTGGTTTTGAGTTCGATGCAAAAAACGGAGTTGTAATTGGTAATAAAAAGAATGCTCTGAAAATTCATGAACTGTCTTACAATTTCAAATTAAACGAAAACCCAGAGTCAAAATTTTTTGATAGATCTTATGGATATTTATCATTCGAAACACCTTATTTTGATTTCAAATTAGGAAGAGACAGAAAACTCTTTGGCTACGGTTATAATAAATTAATTTTATCAGATTATCCTCCAATCTTTGAAGCGATTAATTTCAATATGCATTACAAAAATTTTTCATTTGAATATTTACATAGTTGGCTTCAAAAACAATCGGAAAATCCTAATTATCAGAATACACAAAATGATGTAGACCCGTTAGAGCAAAAATATTTTGCCTTCCATCGAATCGCTTTTTCACCAATTAAAAATTTGAAATTTGGAGTTGGTGAATCAGTAATCTATTTAAGAACTTCACCTCAACTTGAATACCTCAATCCATTAAATTTTTATAAGTCAATGGAACATCAACTGGGTGATAAAGATAACGCTCTACTGTTTTTTGATCTTGAGATGCTTCCAATTAAAAACATAAGACTTTATTTTACTTTTGTAATTGATGATATAGACTTTGCAAAAATTGGAACAGGTTGGTACGGAAACAAAACGGCTTTTAATATTGGAATGAACCTTTATAATCGAGTCTCAAATCTTCCTATTAATTTCTTGTTGGAGTATACTCGAATTGAACCTTATACTTTTACTCACAATTTTTACGAGAGAAGTTACACAAATCTTGGTTACTCACTTTCGACCGATCAACCCCCCAACTCGTACAGATTCGATTTAGGAATAAACTTTGAGCCTGATCCTAAATTTGACTTTGTTGCAGTATATTCACTTACAAAATGGGGTAAAAATTTTACTGATAATAATCATTTCTTTAATGTCGGAGGTGAACTTCATTTAGGTAAACGAGTGGAAGATCCTGATTATATTTCTTTTTTAGATGGAAAGATTGAAACAATTAATGAATTAAAAGTATCTGCTTTTTATGAATTAGTAAGAGACATAAAAATTTCAACTATGTTTAATTATAAAAAATTTAGTTCGCAAACATCATATTTGATTTTATCGATTGGTTTAATATCTTTTTTGTAGAATAACAATTTAAAGGGTCAAAAATGAAAAATAGATTTGTTTATTTTTTCGGTTTAACAATTTTAGTATTCGGAATTCTAACAGGCATTCAAATTCAAAAAGCAATTTCGACTGATAATTTTCAGGAACAACTCAGGAAATTTAATGATGTTCTGAGCCTCACAAAAAAATATTATGTCGATGATGTCGATACTCAAAAGCTTGTTGAAGCTGCAATTAATGGAATGCTCGGTGAACTTGATCCACATTCTGTCTACATTCCACCAAAACAACTGGAACAAGTCGAAGAAGAATTTCGCGGCAACTTTGAAGGAATTGGAATTGAATTTCAAATAATTAACGATACAATTGTTGTAGTTTCTGCAATTCCAGGTGGACCAAGTGAAGCACTCGGAATTACGGCTGGAGATAGAATTGTAAAAATTAACGGCGAACCTTATAAAAAGATTACTAATGAAGATGTTCGAAAAAAACTTCGTGGACCCAAAGGAACTAAAGTCGATGTAACCATCTTTCGCCCTTCAATTCGTGAGTTTTTAGATTTTACAATTGTTCGTGATAAAATTCCTTTATACTCAGTTGATGCTTATTTTATGATTGATAATGAGACTGGTTACATAAGTTTATCTCGTTTCGCTCAAACAACTTTCGATGAAGTGAAAGCGGCAATGGATAGTTTGGATAAACAGGGAATGCGACGATTAATTTTAGATCTAAGAAATAATTCTGGTGGATATATGAGCGAAGCAGTCAAAATTTCTGACTTATTCCTTGATCAAGGTAAAATGATTGTTTATACAAAATCACGAATTCCAGAATTTGTTGAAGAATACAGAGCAGTTAGGCCATTTAAGTATGAAAAACTACCGGTTATTATTTTGGTAAACAATGGTTCTGCATCTGCAAGCGAAATTGTTTCAGGTGCAATTCAGGATTGGGATAGAGGACTGATTGTTGGTGAGAGAACATTTGGTAAAGGTCTGGTTCAAAGACAATTTACTTTAAATGATAACTCTGCTTTGAGATTGACAATTTCAAGATATTACACACCTGTTGGACGATTAATTCAAAGAGATTACACTAAAAAAGATAAGATTGATTATTACCGAGAATCATTGGAAACAGATACAACTGAAGGTGAAAACATTGAACACAAACTTGAACAAGATACATCTAAACCTGTTTTCATTACTCCAATGGGTCGAAAAGTTTATGGCGGTGGAGGAATTACTCCAGATTATATTATTAAATCACCATCATTGACAAAATATACTTCATCTCTTTTGAGAAAAAATTTATTCTACCAGTATATTCTTTCTTATCTGGATAAAAATGGAAAAGCAATTCAATCAAATTATAGAAACTTCAAATCATTTAAAAACGATTTTCAGATTGATGAAAATTTATTAAATGGGTTCATTAATTATGCAAAAAGTCAGGGTGTAGATTTTAATAAAGATGATTTTGAAAAAGATAAAGATTACATAAAAGCTCGATTGAAAGCTCAGATAGCAAGAAATTATTGGAGAAATGAAGGCTGGTATCCAGTGCTTCTGGATGTAGATCCACAATTCAAAAAAGCTTTATCACTTTTCCCAGAAGCAGAAAAATTTGCAAGGATGAAATAGAATAAATGAAAAAGATTTTAATTTTTATTTTCGTTTTATTCTACATTTACCTTTTTGCCCAGATCGATGAGAGGATTAAAAATATTCGTCCTATTAATCCATCAGCTCTTAAAGTTGGTGAAGAGTTGACTTATGTTGTCAGATATACATTCATTCCAATTGGTGAAATAAAATTGAAAGTCTTAAGAAAATACGAAAAAGATGGACTGACTGTTTACGAAACCCGAGCCAATATTGATTCTTATGAAGGCTTACCTTTTGTCGATTTGCATAGTGTTTATACAAGTCATGTAACTGATAAATATTTTTCTGAATTTTTCTTTGCGCTGGATAAACATTCTTACGGATGGACGTTTACGAAATATGACTTCGATTACAAAAAAGGTAATGTGGTTGCTCAAAGAGGATTTAGAGAGGGTTGGCAAGTTCATTTCCACGATACAATTAAAATTCCAGGACCGACTCAAGATGGGCTCTCAATTTATTACTACGCTCGTGGTTTTGCTCGTCAGCAAGGTTCTTATGAAATCTTAACTTTCTTTAAAGAGAATTTAACTACAACCAAGATTAATTTTTACAAAGAAACTTATCCTGTGAAAATTGATGCTGTTGATTATCCTATTGATTGTGTTCGACTTGATGGAGTACTGGGTTACACAGGAATTTTTGGATTAACTGGAAATTACGAAGGATATTTTACAAACGATGAAGCCTGTATTCCAGTTAAAGCTTCATTAAAAGTGATTATTGGAAATATAAATGTTGAACTAAAAAGTTGGAGACGAGATGGGTGGAAACCTCCAAAAAGAACTTGATTTTAATTTTCAATATAATTTCAAAAGCAAGTTACCTGAATTAGGTAAAAATGTTTTCGTTGCACCAGGCGTTAAATTAATTGGTGATGTTAGATTGAAAGAAGGCTCTAACATCTGGTTTAATTCCGTTTTAAGAGGCGATATCAATTTCATTGAAGTTGGTGAATACACTAATATTCAGGATTTATGCCTTATTCATGTAACAAAACAATTGCCCGCAATTATTGGTAATTATGTGACTGTTGGACATAATGCAGTAATTCACGCATGTACTATTAAAGATAATGTTTTAATTGGGATGAATGCTGTTGTGCTCGATGGTTCCGAAATTTCAGAGAATTGCATTATTGCAGCCGGTGCAGTCGTTACTCCAAATTCTAAAATTCCCTCAGGTTCACTCGTTGCTGGTGTCCCGGCAAAAATAATTCGCCAACTAACCGAAGAAGAAATTTTACAAATTCATCAATCTGCATTAAATTATTTTGAGTACGCTAAGGATATGAAAAATTCTTTAGAGCAAGAAAACTTATGAATTCATACAAATTCACAAAAGAAGATATAGAAAAGATTTCATCGGCATTAGGTGCAGAATTTAAAGAATATCAAAGTCATTTTAGACTTGAGATTAAAAATCTTGAAAGAAAACTTTCCCTTTTTATTGAAATTTATCCCGAACTTGAAATTGGGAGAAACAAAGGTTCACTAATTTCAGTTTATGGTCCAATTACTCATTTACAACTTCATTACTGCACTGGCTATGTGATAAGCGATTTGCTTGAAGAAGTAACTTTCATCTCGGAATCAGGTGAGAAATTATCTGGTTTAACAATTGAAAAAGAGGGCGGATGCTCTTTGTATGCAAATGTGGAACGAAGTATATTATCTGGTGATTTTACAAAACTTGGTCCTGAAGTTACGCTTTCAAGCATTGCTCTTTCGCTCGCTGAAGATATCTTGAACGAAAATCAAAATGAAAAAAACAAAGACTGAAATTTTTTCAGTAAGAAATTTTGTGGTTGATAAAAAAGTAATTAAAAAAATGGTCTATCAAATTTTGAGCTTGGTTGATAAACAATTTGAAAGTGTCTCAATCAATTTCGTTAGTGATGAAAAGTTACTTCAAATGAATAAAGAACATTTGAATCACGATTATTACACCGATATATTGACATTTACATTTTCAAATGAACCAATCACAACAGAAATTTTTATATCATTTGAACGTGCTTTTGAGAATGCAAAAAAATACAAATCTGATTATGAAGATGAGATTTTAAGATTAATTACTCACGGAATTTTGCACTCGACCGGATTGAATGATCAATCAACTACAGAAAAAATCAAAATGAGAAAAGCTGAAAATAAAATTTTGAAATCAATTGTTAAGTCAAAGTTTATCAAAAAATTTAAGGTGCTGGATAAATGGCAAAGTATATAGTTCTTGTTGAGTCACCATCAAAAGCAAAAACAATCAAAAAGTATCTTGGCAAAGATTATATTGTAGAAGCAACAATAGGCCACATTAAAGATTTACCTAAATCTTCACTCGGGGTTGATATTGAGAATGGATTTAAACCAAAAATTATAAGTATTAAAGGGAAAACCGATGTTCTAAAAAAAATCAAATCACTTTCAAAAGAATCCGAAAAAGTTTTTATAGCAACTGATCCAGACCGTGAAGGTGAAGCAATCGCTCAGGATATTTATGAATCAATCAAGAATGGTGATAAAGAAGTTTACAGAGTACTCTTCCACGAAATAACTGAAAAAGGTGTGAAAGAGGGGATGCAAAATCCAAGAAAAATTGATCAAAATCTTGTTGCATCCCAGAGAGCAAGGAGAGTAATGGATAGAATTATTGGATATAAAATTAGCCCTTTGCTCTGGAATACACTCCACTTAATTGAATCATCTGGAGATAGCGCTCTCTCTGCTGGAAGAGTTCAGTCCGTTGCTCTTAGATTAATTTGTGAAAGAGAAGAAGAGATACAAAACTTTGTACCCCTCGAGTACTGGTCAATAATTGGAATTTTCGAAACAGAAAATGGTGCAAGGTTACGGAGTAAATTATTTTCTTTTGAAGGGAAAACTTATAAAATCCCAGATAAAAAATTTGAAAACGAAGAAGAACAAAAACAATTCATTCAAAAATATTTCTACATTCCAGATGAACAGACAGCCAGTGAGTTTATTGAAAAATGTAAAAAAGAAAATTTCAGAATTACAAGGATTGAGAAAAAAGTTGTATTTCGAAATCCGGCTCCTCCTTTTACTACAAGTACTTTACAACAAGAGGCTTCAAAAAAATTATACTACAGACCAAGACAAACCATGCAATATGCTCAAAAATTATATGAAGGTGTTGAATTAGGTAAAGATGAAATAGTTGGTTTGATAACTTATATGCGAACCGATTCAGTTAGAGTCAGCGACGAAGCAATTGCATCAGCACGTGAATACATTTCAAAAACATATGGAAATGAATTCTTGCCAGATTCACCACGAGTATATCAAAGTAAGAAACAAAATGTTCAGGATGCTCACGAGGCAATTAGACCAACAAATTTAAAATATACGCCAGAGTACGTTAAAAAATATTTACCAAAAGAATTGTATAAACTTTATGAATTAATCTGGAATAGGTTTATTGCTTCTCAAATGAAACCAGCTCAATTTGAACAAGTTTCTCTCGATATTTCAGGAGGCGATTTCTTATTTCGTTCAACAGGCTCAACCCTCTTATTCAACGGTTATTTAGCAGTTTATGAAGAAAACGGTGAAGATATTCAGGTTGATGAAGACATCAATGAAAACGAAAATCGTATCCCCCCGGGATTAGTTGAAGGTCAATATTTAAATGTAGTAGAGCTTAAGAAAAATCAACATTTCACCAAGCCGCCGGCAAGATACTCTGAGAGTTCTCTCGTCAAAGAACTTGATAATCTTGGAATTGGAAGACCAAGTACTTATGCAAGTATAATAAGTACTCTTTACGATAGAGAATATGTTGTCTCTGAAGATAGAAAATTAATTCCAACCGAACTTGGAAAGAAAGTAAATGAATTTCTTGTAAAAAATTTTGATCATATTTTCAATGTTAACTTTACCGCACAAATGGAAGAAGAACTTGATGAAATTGCAGAAGGTGAGAATAAATATGAAAATGTTTTGACTGATTTTTATGTTCCATTTAAAAATATTCTTGACGAAGTGGAGAAAAAAATTGCGAAACCAAAATGTGATTTGTGTGGCGCTGATATGGAAATAAAAGTCGGTCGATTTGGAAGATTTCTTGCCTGTACAAACTACCCAAATTGTAAAAATGTTAAATCCTTAAAAGAATTTTCTTCAAAAGAAAATAAAGTCGAACCCGTTGAACAACTCGACGAAAAATGTCCAAAATGTGGAAACCAACTTGTCTATCGAAATTCGAAATATGGTAAATTTATCGGTTGCTCAAATTATCCTGAATGTGACTATACCAGACCAATTACACTTGGAATAATATGCCCTAAATGTAAAGAAGGGGAAATTACACCACGATTTACAAAAAAACGAAGGATATTTTACGGATGTTCAAGGTATCCTGAATGTGATTATGTAAGCTGGAATAAGCCAATTAATAGAATTTGCCCTAAATGTAATAACGATTTACTCGTAATAGTTAAATCTGGCAAAAAAGAAAAAATAAAATGTAATTCTTGCGATTATACAGAAGAAATTGAGAATTAAAATTGAACGAAATTGAAAAAAACATAAAAAAATATCTTGAATATTTGAATAGCTGTAGAAAATATTCAGAAAATACATTAGTTTCATATCAGAAAGACTTAAATAATTTTCTTGCATTTTTAAATGAAAATAAAATTTTTGAATTAAAACGAGTTTCGAAAAGAACAATTCAAAAATTTATGATTTATCTCTCTGAGAAAAAATTGAGTCCTCGTTCCATAAGTCGACACTTAAGTACTTTAAGATCTTTTTTCAATTTTCTTGTATTCAATGATTTATTAGAAATTAACCCAACAGTAGGAATTCAGAATCCAAAACTCTCTAATCATATCGTAAAATTTCTTGACGAAGATAATTTGAATTTTAAGTTAAATGTTCTTGAAAACGATGAAGAAATCTTTCAGAATTATGTGCTCCTTGAAACTCTATATTCTACTGGAATGAGAGTAAGTGAACTCTGCAATCTTAAAAAATCGGATGTTGATATTAAAAATCAATTTATAAGAGTTAGAGGAAAAGGGAACAAAGTCAGACTCATTCCGCTTACTGAAAGATTAAAAAATAATCTTGCTGTTTTAATGGAAGATAAAAATTCAAATGATTATTTATTTAAAACCAAAAGAGGAGTAAAACTATATCCTGAGTATATAGAAAGATTAGTAAAGAAATATCTTTCAGATATTTCAGAGGATGGGAAAGTTTATCCACATCTAATACGACACACTTTTGCAACTCACCTCCTTAACAGGGGAGCTGATATTAGAACGATTAAGGAGTTGCTCGGACACGAAAGTCTTGATACAACTTCAATTTATACACATGTTAGCATTGAACACCTTAAAAACATTTACAAAAAAACTCATCCAAAATCTTAAAAATGGAGGAAACTATGAACGTTCAAGTTACAGCAAGAAGATTTAAAGCTCATGAATCTCTTAAAGATTATGCAATCAAAGAGGTCAAACGACTAGAAAAGTTTAATGATGACATACATAAAGCAGAAGTAATTTTAAGTTATGAACGAGCTCATGACAGCGTTAAGATTGCAGAAATTGTCTTGCATATGAATGGTAACAGTCTGTTTGCAAAGGAATCAACAGATGATTTCAAAAAATCGATTGACCTTGCTGTAGTCAAACTTGAACGTCAAATAAGTAAACTCAAAACAAAAGTTGTCGAGAAAAAGAGGGCAGTAAAAAGAAAACAATGAACTACCTTAAAAACTTAGTCGAATTTCATAAAGAATCAATTGAAGTCGGTTTTTTTTACGAGAATTGCCATCGTTTATTCGGTTTAAATTTAGTTGCCGAAAACGATGGCTTCTCGAAAAAAATAAGTGATAGAAGTATCCATAGACCGGGACTTGCTCTGGCAGGATTTTTAGAACTTTTCAGTTATAATCGTGTTCAAATTTTTGGAAATACTGAAATCAAATTTTTACATTCATTAACTTCTGAAAAAAGAAAAGAAGTTCTGAAAAAGTTTTTTGAATACGACATACCCTGCATAGTTTTTTCAAATGGTCATATTCCTGATCAAGACTTCTTGAAATTAGCTGAAGAAGGAAAAATCTCCATCTTTAATTCAAATTTGCCAACTACTAAAGTTGTCTATTTCTTAAGTGATTTTTTAGATGATCAATTCGCACCTCAAGTTACCATACATGGTTCTTTTGTTGATGTCTATGGTATTGGATTATTATTCATTGGACGATCTGGAATCGGTAAAAGTGAAATTGCACTTGACCTGGTTGAAAGAGGACATAGACTTGTTGCAGATGATATTGTATTTGCAACTCGTAAAGGTGAAGGTGTCTTGATGGGTTCAGGTTCAAAATTAATGAAACATTTTATGGAAATTCGTGGGTTAGGATTAATAAATGTCGAAAAAATTTTTGGTGTTCGCGCAATTAGATATCAAAAAAGAATTGAGGTTCTGGTTGTTTTAGAAGAATGGGACGCCAAAAAGGAATATACTCGTACAGGTTTAGAACCAATTGCAACAAATATACTCGGTGTAAATATTCCGACAGTAATTTTACCAATTTTCCCAGGTAAGAATGTTACAGTTATTGCAGAAATAATTGCATTAAATTATTTGCTTAAACATTATGGATACGATGCAGCGATAGATATGAAAAATAGAATTGAAAAAGAAATAAAAGATAAATCAGAGCGTATTGTTGATTATTTTGAACATGACTTCGAATAATTGACATTATAAAAGTCTTTCCTTATCTTTGCGGCACAAATGAGAGTAATACTACATTTTAATAAATCAGCAAAAATTAAAGAACTTAATAAAGTTCAAGTTACAACTCTTTTATTGGGGTTTACTATATTATTTATTGGGTTAATCGCAACAATTATTAGTTTATTAATTCAAAACTCGACATCTTCAATTGTTAATGAAAATAGAAAATTAAAAACTACGATTAATGAGCTCTCTCATAAGTTAAATCAAATTCATAATACATTAACAAAGATAAATGAGACAGAAAGAAAACTTCTCCTGGCTTCGGGTTTAGATTTAGAAACCGAATATGGAATTGGTGGCGCTGAAAATAATTCGCTTAAAAAATTTCTCAATTCCTCTTCTAACAATTTAAATTCCCTTAAAGCCGAAACAGATGCTTTGCTTGAAAAAATCAGGTTTCAGCAAAAAAAATTTGATTTACTTGTTGAAAGATTTGCAGAAAAACAAGACTTAGCCAAGAGAATCCCTGCAATTGTTCCAATGAATGGTGTTTTCTCAGATCAAGGTTTTGGAATGCGTTTACATCCAATTCTGCGAAAATGGAGAATGCATGAAGGTCTTGATATAAATGGAATTCATGGAACTCCTGTCTATGCTACTGGTGCCGGCACGGTCAAATTTGTAGGATGGAACGGAGGACTTGGTTTATGCGTAATAATAGACCATGGTTATGGTTATGAAACTACTTATGGACATTTATCGAGAGCAAATGTTCGTGAAGGTCAGAAAGTCGTTAGATTTCAAAAAATTGGTGAATGTGGGAGTACAGGTCTTTCAACAGGTCCACATTTACATTATGAAGTTTCTTTTAATGGAGAAAAACAAAATCCTATTAACTATTTCTTAAAATAAGAAAATTATTCGGGGGTTAAGTAGCTATGATTTGGACACTTGAACTCGCTTCATATTTATTGGATGCACCTTGGCCAGCTACAAAAGCTGAATTGATTGATTATGCAAATCGTATTGGAGCTCCGAGAGAAGTAATAGAAAATCTTGAAGAGCTTGAAGATTCCGATGAACTTTATGAGGGTATCGAGGACATCTGGCCAGATTTCCCAACAAATGAAGATTTCTTCTATTCAGATGAAGAAGAAGAATATTAAAAATGTCCTATAATATATGGAAAAATATAATAGTTCAAGAGAGGGCTAGATTAGCTTTACAAAAAATATATACTCGAAAACAATTCCCTTCAGCTGTTATATTTTTGGGTTCCAAAGGAGTGGGTAAAGAAGCCCACGCTTTTGCTTTTGCTCAATCAATTAATTGTGTAAAAAATGATTTTGAACCCTGTGGAGAATGCCAAAGATGTAGGAACGTCTTTAACTTTATCTCTCCAGATGTCTATTTAATTTATTCAAGCCCAACTTCTCAAATTGAAAGAAATAAAGCCTATCGTAAAGTAGAATTATTATTGGAAAAAAAAAAGTTAATCCCTACCTTAAGTTAAAACTTGAAAAAGCCAATGAAATTACGATTGATCAGATTCGAGAATTAAAAGAAGTACTTTCTATATCCACACCCGAAATTAAAAAACGCGTTGTAATAATTTCTGAGGCTGAAAAACTAAATGTCGAATCTCAAAATGCTCTCTTAAAAATTTTAGAAGAACCACGGCAAGATATTCTTTTTATTCTTGAAACTCATACCCTAGAACCAATACTTCCCACAATAAAGTCTCGATGTTGGATAATTAATTTCCAACCTTTAGATAGCGGAGCTGTAAAAAATTATCTTAAAAATAAATTTGGTGAAACAGTTAAAACTGAAATTATAGATTTATTGCTTAATAGATACAACGGCGAAAATCTTTCTGATATTATTGAGAGTATTTTAGAATTATCTTCATCAAATACTAATCATAATTTAGATGATTATGTTGAACAAAAACATTTTAACTTTATTGACTTTTTTAGATTTATTTACCTTTCTAACTTTTATAGAGCTATGAATTATCTTGAAGAATTTAATATAATATCGGATAGAAGAGAAGCAACTCAATTTATACAAGAATTACTTAAATTTTGTTTTCTGGTTTTGAAAACAAAAATTTCAGAAGAAAGCAAAGAAGAAAATCTAATTAAATTAGCCAATGTTATAGACCAAGACAATTTTATGAAAGTTATTACATTCCTCACATCAACACAGGGCTATCTTGAAAATTATACAAATGTTAATTTGATCTTTGTCAGATTAATGTTACTAATTAAAAACTCATTCAAAAAAATTTAGAGGTCAATAATGAAAGATGTATTTATATGCGATTCTTTAAGAACCCCAATTGGATCATTTCTTGGGGGTCTTTCATCTTTTCCAGCTCCCAAATTAGCAGCTGAGTTGATTAAAAAAATTGTTGAAAGAAATAATTTGAAAGGCGACGAAATTAATGAAGTAATCCTGGGTAATGTTTTGAGCGCAGGAATTGGTCAAGCTCCCGCTAGACAGGCAGCGATTTTTAGTGGATTGCCCGAAACAGTTGAATGTATGACTATCAATAAAGTCTGTGGTTCAGGATTAAAAGCTGTTATGCTCGCTGAACAAGCAATTAAATGTGATGATGCTTCTTTAATCATTGCTGGTGGAATGGAAAGTATGTCTAACGCACCGTTTCTATTAAAAGGTATTCGAGAAGGAATTAAATTCGGAAATCAAACAATCTATGATTCAATGCTTTATGATGGTTTGATTGATGTGTATAGTAATCTTCACATGGGTAGTTGTTCTGAGCAAGTTGCAAAAGAAAAAGGTATTACACGACTAGAACAGGATAATTTTGCCATTGAAAGTTACAAACGAGCAATAGCCGCACAAGAGAAAGGATTATTCAATGAAGAAATTTTACCAATTCAAACAAAAGATCAATTAATAAAAGAGGATGAAGAACCAAAAAAAGTTAAATTCGAAAAAATTCCTTCTTTAAAACCAGTATTTGAAAAAGATGGAACAATTACTGCAGCTAATGCTTCGAAATTAAATGATGGTGCTGCTGTGACTTTGGTTGCTGATGAAATTGCAATTAGAAAATTTAATCTTAAACCTATGGTAAAGATAGTTTCTCAAGCTGCTTTTGCAATGAATCCACAAAAATTTGCACTTGCACCAATTGGAGCAATTAAAAAATCATTAGAAAAAGCTGGGTTAAGTATTTCAGATATTGATCTTTTCGAAATTAATGAGGCTTTTGCGATGGTAACTCTTGCTGTAATGAAAGAATTGAATATCCCACATGAAAAAGTTAATGTGAATGGTGGAGCAGTTGCTTTGGGACACCCAATCGGTGCATCAGGTGCAAGATTATTAACGACTTTAATTTATGAGATGAAACGAAAAAATTGTAGATATGGTTTAGTTTCTTTATGCATTGGTGGTGGTGAAGCAGTTTCTTTAATTGTTGAAAATATAAAATAAATGGGAGATTTATAAAATGGAGATAAAAAATATTGCTGTAATTGGTTCAGGTACAATGGGCAATGGAATAGCTCACGTCTTTGCCCAGTATGATTTTAATGTCTTTTTGATTGATATATCAAAAGAAGTTCTAGATAGGGCAATTTCCACAATTTCCAATAATCTCGATAGAATGATAAAGAAGGGGACAATTACCGAGGAAATTAAAGAAAGAACTTTAAAAAATATTCATCCAATTGTTAAAGTTGAAAATTTCAAGGATGAAGTTGAATTGGTAATTGAAGCAGTAAATGAAAATTTTGAAACTAAAAAGAAAGTTTTTGAAATCATTGAACCTAAATTAAACGAAAACTGTATCTTAGCTACTAATACATCATCCATTCCTATTACTAAATTAGCTGGGGTGACTAAACGTCCTGATAAATTTATAGGTATGCATTTTATGAATCCAGTTCCTATAATGAAATTAGTCGAAATTATACGTGGTTATTTAACTTCCAACGAAACTTTTGAAAAAATAAAAGAACTAGCCTTAAAGATTGAAAAAGTACCAGCAGAAGTTAATGATTATCCTGGTTTTGTCTCGAATCGTGTGTTGATGCCGATGATAAATGAAGCTATTTATTGTGTTTATGAAGGTGTAGCTACACCAGAAAATATAGATACTGTTATGAAACTCGGAATGAACCATCCTATGGGTCCTTTAACATTAGCTGATTTTATTGGTTTAGATGTTTGTTTGGCAATTATGGAAGTTCTTTATGAAGGTTTTAATGATCCTAAGTATAGACCATGTCCTTTACTTAAAAAGATGGTTGCCGCTAATAAGCTAGGACGTAAAACTGGTGAAGGTTTTTTCAAATATTGATAAGAAAATTCAAACTAAATTAAAAGAAATACTTTGAGAAATTAGTACAGCTGCATTTACTAATTATTCATTTTCATTGGTAAGTGCAGCTGTAATTTTGATTTTTGTAGGTTTTGTCTCTATTTTTTTCCACTATTTTATTGAAAAATTAAATATAATAATTTATAATCTTAGTTCATTAATTGCATTTCGACCTTTGATTGTTTTAATTCCTTTTTTTTGAATGATAATTCAGGGCCTTTTATATCAAATCTTTCCTAAAGATGTTAAACGAAGAGGTGTAAGAGATATAATTATTTCAATTTTATATCAAAATGGATTAATAAAATTAAAAGATACACTTATTAATTTTTTATTTTCTGGTATAAGTTTATCGACAGGTTTAACATTAAGTCCTGAAGGACCCGCTGCGCAAATTGGTAGCGGTATATCAAGTAATTTAGCTAGATTAATTAAAATACCTGACGATAAAATAAAAATTTTTACTGATGTCGGAGCATCGGCGGCAATTTCTTATATTTTCAACGCACCCTTAACGGGTGTTTTTTTCAGTATTGAAATTATTCTACTGAATGATATTTATACATCATCTTTATCGATTATAATTATTGCAGCAGTATCATCAACTGCCGTGACTAGAGCTTTTTTAGGCGATCTTCCTCTACTAAAATTTTTTTAAATTAAATTCTCTAATTATTCTATTTTATAAATTTTTATATTAATTCGCTTAATAAGTGGAATTGTATCTATTGCTTTCTTGAAATATCAAGAAATTCTTAAAGCTTTCTTTTCTAAATTATATCTCAAGTATTCTGATCAAAAATATTTGATTACGGGTTTAATTGGATTAATATTTAGATTTTGTTCTCTTAATTTTCCTGAAATATTTGGTATTGGATACAACTCAGTTAATAATATATTTCACTCTAATTTTTTACATATTTATATCGTTTTAGTGTTTTTATTAAAATTTATTTTTATTGGATTAATATATAATTCTGGAGCATTTGGTGGTTTCGTTGCGCTAGAATTATTCATGGGTGCTTTTTTGGGAGACCTAGTTTTTAATATAATAAATAAATTTATTAATATTCATATAGCCCATTCTGCAATTATTTTATCAACAATGGGAGTGTTTCTTGCAGTAATACACTCAATCCCAATTACTGCAATGCTTCTAATTTTTGAAATTTCTCGTAACTATAGTTTAATCTTGCCTTTAATGGTTTCTGTGATTACTAGCAATTTTTTGGTTCAAATCTATTTTAAATCTTCTATAAATATTTATCATCTAAAAAATCAAGGAATTAAAATTGATAACTATAAATCATTAAGGTCTCTAATTAATCAAAATTAAAAAATATAAATCTAGAAGAACCTGTCATAGTTTCTGAATTTGATAAAATAAATGATGTAATTGAAAAATTTTTAGAAACGAATGCAGATCAAATATATTTTGTTTCTGGTAATAAAAATCTTAAAGGTATACTCCATGAAAAAGATATACTTTTAGCGATTAAAGAAGATAAATTTCTTAAGAACATTTTATTAGCTAAAGATATTTTGAAAGAAATAAAATATAAAATCACGATAGACAAAACTCTTTATGATGCATTTAATTTAATGATAGAAAATCAATTAGCTGAATTACCAGTTTTAAGTAAATCTGATGATAAATTTTTAGGAATTCTTAAAATTGAGGGGATCTTTGAATTTTTAAAATCCAGAGAAGAAGAAATTACAAAGGAAGTATTTATTTGAAATTTTATTAAGAAAAATTGTCGAATAATATCTATTATGTAAACTTATATTTTATTCTTTTTTAAAACACATTAAATTTAATCGCTAAATACAGAATTAAAATTATTATCAATAAGTAAATAATAAACCTATTATTTTTTTTCTTATGTAGATGAAACTTTCGTGCAATCTCCATACGATCTTTTAATTTTTGAGATTTATCTTGTTCTGGATTGTAATATCTAGGATTATATTCAAAACGTTTATGTTCGGGTTTTTTCATTAACATAACTTATTCCATTCCTCAAAAATTTAGCGTGTCTGTTCAAAAGAACTATTTTAACCGATTTCAAATTACTAGAACGAATTTCTCCATCAGCATGAATATAAATTGGTTTGTCCGAAGTAATAAATATTTCTTTTGCTTTATTATAAATAACTGATTTGTTAGAAATATGTTTGCCGAAAATAGCTAACGGTAAAATTCTTAATACTTTAAGTCTACTTATTTTCTTTACTATACAAATATCAAACAAACCATCAACAGGATTAGCTAAAGGTGTTAATTTGAAACCACCACCGGCTGTTTTACCATTACCTATAGAAATCATAAAAAGAGGTTCAGAAATTTTTAAAGATGGAGTCTCGATTATCAAACTTCTATATTTATATTTAAATAAGATTATAAAAACACTTATTAGATAAAGAAATAGCCCACGTAAGAAGCTAATTTTTCTAGAAAATTCAGCCACTTCAGCGTCAAAACCAATCCCCAGACTATTAGCAAATAGAAAAGAAAATTTTTTCCCTGAGAATTCAGTTATCTCGGCATATCCAATATCAACATCTAAAATATTTTCCTCCAAAATTACCTGAAGATTGCGATAAAGATTTTTTTTCAAACCCAAACTTAAAGCGAAATCATTTCCTGATCCAGTTGGGAGCACACCTAAAATTTTATCAAATACTTTTTCAGAGTTTACTAATTCGTGAATAGTACCATCTCCACCAATCACAATAATTCTATCAAAAAAAGGACCTCTTTCTTTTACTAAATCCGAAATTGAATTTGGTCCATTTGTTTCAATCAACTCAAAATTAACATTTTGTTTATCTAAGAAGTTTTTAATTGTATCTAATAACTTCTTCGTTTTACCTTTACCCGCAATTGGATTAGCGATAAATAAATATTTCACTCTGTA
Source organism: Ignavibacteria bacterium (assembly GCA_049699815.1). Classification (GTDB taxonomy): domain Bacteria; phylum Bacteroidota; class Ignavibacteria; order Ch128b; family Ch128b; genus Ch128b. The sequence continues at coordinate 19,116 of JBNAWO010000025.1, forward strand.
TATCCTTTTTAATTTTCGAAGATTGCGTTTATAAATTTCTCGCTATCAAATACTTGTAAATCTTCAATCCCTTCTCCAACACCAATAAACTTGACTGGAATTTTAAATTTATTTGCGATTTGAAAAACTACCCCACCCTTTGCTGTTCCATCCAACTTAGTTAAAATCAATCCAGTTACAGGAACAAATTTTAGGAAACTTTCAATTTGAAGAATTACATTTTGCCCCATTGTTGCATCAACTACAAGTAGAACTTCATCAACATCTCTATTTAATTTCTTTTGAATGATGCGGATTATTTTATTTAATTCATTCATAAGGTCTGTCTTTGTATGGAGCCTTCCTGCTGTGTCGATTAATACTAAATCAACATCAGTTTTAAGCGCCCGTTCTAAGGCTTCAAAAACAATTGCGCCCGGATCTTTTATATTCTTATTATCAACTATTTCTACGGAAGCCCTTTGAGCCCAAATCGATAGTTGTTCATTTGCCGCTGCTCTAAAAGTATCTGCAGCAGCAATTAAAACATTAAGATTATTTTGCTTAAAATTATATGCTATTTTGCCTATCGAAGTTGTTTTACCGGTTCCATTTACTCCCACTATAACGATGGTTTTGGGTCTGACATCATCTTTAATTGAAAATTCCTTAAAGTCTATATTATTATTTCTGTGAATAGTTTTATTAAAAATTTCTTTAAGATTTGATTTAACTATTTCAAAAATTCCTGAAGTGTCCTGAATTTGTTGTTTTTTCTTTTTATCAATTAAATCTTGAATAACCATTTCTGTTACATCATATCCTATATCAGAAAGAAGAAGTATTTCTCGTAATTGTTCAATTGTTTCTTCATCAATCTGTTTGTTATTTGATATTAAATCATTTAGCTTACTTAAAATGTTGTTTTTTGTTTTTATTAATCCCTGTTTGAGTTTCTCAAATGAATCAAATAGATTTTTCATTTCCTTTTAAAAAATTGTTTATAACCATAATTTATTAAACTTAAAAAAATTAAAAAGCTACAAATTGCTAATGATAAACTATATATAAAATTTACCTTTTGAAAATTTAATAAACTTATCAAAAAAATAAATCCAATTGCACCAACCGTTAGTTTTCCAATGAAATCAGATTGAGGAACTCTTTTAATTTTTTTTAGAAAGATTATACCAGCTAACATAATTGATATATCACGAAAAATTACTAAAACTAAAAACCAAAATGGTATTAATTTCGCTTGAAAAGTAAGGAATGCAATAGTAATCACAAAAAGTTTATCTACTACCGGATCGATTACTTTTCCCAGTTCTGTAATTTGATTTAATTTACGAGCCGCAAAACCATCCAGATTATCAAGTATAGAAAAAATAATTAAAGTAATAATAATAAGCCATCTATTTTGGTTCATATCTTCAAATAAATAAATAATCAATGGAATAAAAAAAATCCTAAAAATACTAATCAAATTTGGGAATTTTTTCCAATCGTTAAAATCAACTTTTTCCATCAGGATTCGTTTATTGTTTTAGAAAGATTTGGTTCAATCGGAATTGGATAGTTTCCGTTAAAACAGGCAGTACAATAAAACTTATCATCTTTTTCAGGTGTACATAGAATTAAGCCTTCGTAAGAAAGGTATTTTAATGAATCGACCTCAAGTTCTTTTTGAATTATTTGAACATTCTCTTTAAACCGATTAGCAATCAATTCATCTTTAGTTGGAAAATCCATTCCATAGAAACAAGGATGAGTAATTGGCGGAGATGCAACTCTAAAATGAATTTTAGCTGGTTGAGCTTCTCTAATTAAACTTATTAATTGTTTCGAAGTTGTACCTCGTACGATTGAATCGTCAACTATTACAATCTCTCTATTCTGAATAACTCCTTTAACTGTATTGAATTTCATTTTAGCGGCTAATTTTCTTTTATCAACTTCAGGTTGTATAAATGTTCGTCCTATATAATGACTTCTAATTAAACCAATATCAATTTTACTATCGATGTTCATTTTTCGCAGTTGGTCATTGTATCCAATTGCAATTGTATTTGATGAATCTGGTACGCTCATAACAGCTAATTTTTTATCACCAGAAGGAATAACTGGGGCTTCTTCAGCCAATTTTTTTCCTAGATTTCGGCGTACTTTATCAACATTTTCATTAAATACAACACTATCAGGTCGAGCAAAATAAATAAACTCAAAAATACATTTCTTAGGATATTCAGGAATATTGTCTAAAAATATACTCTCACAAATTTCAGAATGATCATCATAAATTTTAATTGCGAGAATTTCTCCTCTTTCAATTTCACGAATATACTTTGCATCAATTAAATCAAATGCACAGGTTTCAGATGCTAGTACATAAGAAGTTTCAAGAATTCCAAGTGAAAGAGGTCTTACTCCATATGGGTCACGACACGCAAAAAGGAATTCATCAGTTAATATTACAAGTGAATAAGCACCTGTAACTTGAGATAAGGCGTCGAATATTTGTTCAATTTGACTTTCTTTTTTAGACCTTGATATTAAATGAAGAATAATTTCAGTATCACTGGTAGTTTGAAAGATGGCGCCTGTATCAATTAAATCATTTCTCAAAATATGAGCATTTGTAAGATTTCCATTGTGTGAAATTGCAAGATTACCATTACGATACTTCACAATGAAAGGTTGAACATTTATTAGGTTATTTGAACCAGAAGTGGAATATCGATTATGTCCAATAGCAGCAATACCCGAAAGTTCATCATGGAATAACTTTTCATCATTAAAAATTTCTGATACAAGGCCTCTACCTTTTTTATATTTAAAGACAGATTTTCTATCAACTTTTGAGGAACAAACAATGCCAGAAGCTTCTTGACCACGATGCTGTTGGGCAATCAATCCATAATAGGTAAGTAGTGAAGCTAAAGGATTGCCTGCTATACCAAAAATTGCACAATTACTTTTAGGTTTATCTATTAAGGAAATATTCATTTAGATTGATAGTGAGATATAAAAAATTTGTCGGAACGGCGGGATTTGAACCCGCGACCCCCACTACCCCAAAGTGGTGCGCTAGCCGGGCTGCGCCACGTTCCGATTAATTTCAAAGTTTAATATATATATCCTGAAGAAGTTCTTTAATATCACGTAAATCTTTTAATAATTTTTGGTTATCGATTTTCGTTTTAATTTCTTCTTCTCTTTTATCAGATATTTGTTCATCTTTTGTCAAATTCTCAATGCTAAGTTCTTCATTGGGGTTATAGTTTTGAAGAACTTTTTTTGCTCCATCAATTGTGTATTTTTCTTCACGTAAAAGTTTTTTGAGAAATAATATTAATTGAATGTCTTTATTTGTATAAATTCTATTTCCTGCTCGATTTTTTTGAGGTTTTAATTGTTCAAATTCATTCTCCCAATACCTAAGAACATATTGCTCCAAACCAGTAATCTTACTGACTTCACTAATCGAATAATATAGTTTTTTAATTGAAAGATCTTTCATCCTGTTTTTCAAAATTCAATTCAAATATAAAAAATACGAAAGATATATAAAAGTCGTTTCAAGTAAACTATTAAGATATTAAACTAAGTTATTTTCTTTTTTAACAATAACTATCAATTCAGAAATATCATTTAGTTCATAATCCGCATTTGGATTTTGCGTATTAAATGTATCACCATAACGCGCGAAGGCGGTTTTCATCCCAACTTGAGCTGCGCCAACAATATCTCTTTCTGCCCAATCACCAACCATAATCGCTTCTTCTGGTTTTACATCAAGTGCTTCTAAAATTTTAATAAAAGGTACGGGGCTTGGTTTTCTTTCCTGAGTATCATCGAAAGTAATAATTGCATCAAAAATATACTGGAAATTGAGACTTGATAACCTCAGCCACGCTTCAAGCGCTGGTGCGTCAGAAACAATTCCAAGTTTTAATCCAAGTTTAATAAGCTTGATCAAGGTTGGATAAACATTTGGATAAGGAACTAAAGAAGCTTCTCTTGCTCTTCTGTAAGCTACAATCGCTGCAGATAAAATTTTATGATCAACTTTACCTAATGCTTTATGTAAAAGTTCATCGAAAACTTTTTGGTATTCGATTCCCTTTTCCTTGTAAATTTCATCTATCAAGGCTTTTATTTCTTCAGCAGGTAATTTTAATCCAGCATCAATCATTGCTGGAATGGCTGCTTCTATCGCCCGTTTTTTCATTAACATAAAATCTACTAGTGTATTGTCAAGATCAAAAACTATCGCTCTAATCATAATATTGAATTCTCAATTATGTTTCTAACTTTTGGATTGATATAAATATCTTCGACTCCAATTTCTTTGAGAGCTTCAACTAAAATCAATAATTTCCTTTGGGTTTGCGCAAGTTTATTTATTACAATTACTCTCTCTGATTTTAGGATACAATAACCTCCATTGAAATCACCTTTTTCGAAACGAACTTTAATACCTTTTTGTAAGGCAACTTCTTTAAGTTCATCTAAAAGCTGTTGATATTCTTTTTCACTAATTCTCATTTTTACTCACTCGTTTAAGTGGTTGAAAGATTGCAAACCAAATAGATGTGAAATAACAAAGAAATCCAATTGCAGGTAAACCTCCTAAAGCAGCAATTCTTTGAATTAATAAGCTTAAAGCAATGTTTGTGTCAAAATCAGAAAATAAAACCAGAATTGTATAATTAAGATCAAGATAGCTTAGATATACTTCGATTGGTGAAAAAAGTATGAGTATCATGGTTGTCATAAAGAGCCATCCTTCGTTTCTTAATTTCGCTTTTGAACTTTTAACAAATAATGTAAAAAAAATCAAAACTAAAGGATAGCTAATTAGGAGATAAACATTAATATTGCCAATTAATTTTAATGTTTGTCTTAAAATATCATATGTAATTTCGCTCTTAACAATAAGTGAAAAAGGCTCAAATAATGTATAAGCTACAATTGCTCTATAAATCGAACCACCGAGCCAAAAAATTACAGCTATTATTAAAATGAATAGATAAATTTTTGTAGATGTTTTATTTATTTCCATTTGAAGTGCAAATTAATATGAGTAAGTTTACTAATCAAGAAAGGAAAATGTAAAATGAGAATTGCTTCTATTGATATCGGAACAAATACTGTTTTATTGTTAATTGCAGAAATTAATAATTCCGAACTAATTCCGCTACATGAAGAATTTCGCATACCGCGACTTGGCAAAAACTTATCAAAGAAGTTATTAATCGATGAAAAATCGCAGTTAGAATTGATCAAAATTTTAAATGAATACAAAAATATTGCCTTTGAATTTGGAGTGGAAAAGGTAATTTGTGTCGGTACAGCAGTTTTTAGAAAATCAGTAAACTCACTAGATGTAATTGAAAAAGTAACAAATGAGACAAATATTCCAATTAAAATATTGAGTTCTGAACAAGAAGCTCTAATAACTTATCTTGGCGGCATAAGTAATTTTCATGAGTTTTTTGATAAAGATTTTTATGTGATTGATATTGGTGGTGGAAGTACAGAGATAATCTCAGGAAATTTAAACGAGATAAAATTTTTAAAAAGCTATGATATTGGAGCAGTTACATTGAAAGATTTATATTTTGATTCATTCCCATACAAAATAAAATTAGAAACTATCACTAAAATTTTAGAAGACATATTCACAGATGACTTTACTTTTAGAAATTCGATTGTAATTGCTGTTGCAGGTACACCAACTACTCTTGCATCGATTTATCATAAGCAAAAAGTATTCGATGAAAAACAAGTAGATAAAACTTATTTAAATATAATTTTTATAAACGATTTAATCGCAAAATTTTATCAATTATCTCCGGAACAAATAGCAAATGAATTCTCTTCAGTTGTAAAAGGAAGAGAAGATGTTATTTTACCCGGTACAATTATCTTAAAATTTCTTCTCGAAAAATTAAAAACTGATGGATTCTATGTTTCTGTGCGGGGGATACGATATGGATTGATAATCTGGGAAATAATGAATTACGGTGAAGGATTTTGGAGAAATGTTGGTTTAAGAAAATTCTTATCATCTTTATTTGGGTAATCGATATTATAATGTAATCCTCGAGATTCTTTTCGTAAGCTGGCTGAATAAGCAATTAAATATGCAATTTCAGCTAAATTCCTCAACTCAAGAATTTCTTCAGAAATTTTAGAGACATCATACATTTGTTTAACTTCTTCATTTATCAATTTACAGCGTTTTAAAGCTCGGGTTAATCTTTCATTAGATCTGACGATCCCAACATAGTCCCATAAAATATCTCTAATTTCATGTCGAGTCTGTGCAATTAAAATTTTTTCTTCACTAGTCAATCTACTTGTATCAATCCAATCTGGTATTTCTTCAGGAATTAAAAATAAATTATTCTTCAAGATTCTTTCGCAGGTAATTGCTGCATATTTTGAAAAAACAAGAGCTTCAAGTAATGAGTTGCTTGCAAGTCTATTAGCTCCGTGAACTCCAGTCATTGCTACTTCACCAGTTGCAAACAAGTTTTGTATTGAAGTTTGTCCATTTAAATCAGTTACAACACCACCACAAGCATAATGTGCAGCAGGAATAACGGGTATAAAATCTTTAGTAATATCGATTTTCTTTTCAAGGCATTTCTGATAAATATTTGGAAATCTTTCTTTCACTTCATCTGGATTCTTATGTGTTAAATCCAGATATACAAAATCTTCTCCTCTCTTTTTCAATTCAGTATCGATTGCTCTTGCGACTATATCTCTTGGTGCAAGCTCGCCTCTGGGATCATATTTATGCATAAATTCGTCACCATTTTTTAATCTAAGTTTTGCACCGAAACCACGAACAGCTTCAGAAATTAGAAAAGCTGGACGAGCTGACCGTTCAAGAAGATTTTCTTCATAAAGTGCAGTTGGATGAAATTGAACAAATTCCATATTTGCTAAAAGAGCACCTGCTCGATAAGCCATTGCAAAACCATCACCTGTTGCAATTGGTGGATTTGTCGTATGTAAATAAGCCTGACCTAAACCACCAGTAGCTAATAAAGTAATTTTTGATAAAAATGTATGAACTTCTCCATTTTGAATATCATAAACATATGCACCCCAGCAATGAATTTTATTCTCTCTTGATTTTTCTTTATATGGTAGATGATGTTCAGTAATTAAATCGATTGCAAAATGATTTTCAAGTAGATGAATATTATTAATCTGGCTAATTTGATTTAATAGTGCATTTTCAATTTCTCGTCCTGTTAGATCTTGAGCATGAACAATTCTATTTTTTGAATGTCCACCTTCTCGAGCAAGATCGAGTGACCCATTTGGTTTTGTAGAAAATTTGGTTCCAAATTCGATTAGCTTTTGTATTTCAGCTGGCCCTTCTCGAACAATTAATTCTACCGCTTCCCTCTTACAAAGCCCATCCCCTGCTTTTAAAGTATCTTGAATATGTAGTTCAAAATCATCATCTGGATGCCAGAGACTACCGAGGTGCCCGCAAACACCAAATTGGGCCTTTCAAGTTCGCT
>JBNAWO010000026.1:0-24548 GCA_049699815.1 Ignavibacteria bacterium
AGCTCATTTAAGATTTGTATTGTCTGCTGAATTTTCTCTTTATAGATTGAATACATAAAGTCTCCTTTGTAAAAATTTTTACTGCAAATTAATAAAAGAGATAATCACTCTTAATTAAATGCTTAATTTTATTAAGATAATCTTTTTCTCTGATACTTACCCATTAATTCACCTTGAGCCAGGATATGACCTTTCATTGCTTCAAGCAATTGTTTTTTAGTTGCTCCGGGCGCAAGATTTAATTTTGTATCGAGTGCATAAAGTTTGAAGAAATATCTATGGACTCCAGATGGAGGACAGGGTCCACCATATCCATATCTTTTCCAATCATTTAATCCGTGAATTGAACCGTCTTTCAGAATTTTGTCGCTCGGAATGTTTTCATTTAATTCTTTTGTTTCTGGTGGAATATTATACAAAACCCAATGAACCCAATCTCCAATTGGTGCATCCGGATCATCGCAAATTAAGGCTAAAGATTTTGTTCCATCTGGTATATTACTCCATTTTAAAGCCGGAGAGATATCCTCTCCATCACAAGTATATTTTGATGGGATGAACTCACCATTCTTGAAAGCAAGACTTTCAATAATAATGCTCATAGTTTTACTCCCTTTTTTAGTTTGTGAATGAATTTCAATGAATTGGATTGCTATAATTGAAAAGCCAATAAGTAAGATGATAATTCGCTTCATCTTTTTTCCCCTTAGATTTCTGATTAAAATTATAAAAATTTTTGAAAACTTATTTGTTGATGTTGTAACTTTACAAAGAGAAAGTCGTATTAAATCCAAAAATGAGCTGATAAAATGAGAGCATCAATCAAAATTTTTGTGATGTCTATTTTTATCTTTAGTTTCTCCACACAGGCTAAAGCATACAATCCTGATTTGGTAAACCTTTATTTACTAAGTGATGTAATTTTCAATAAAACTTTCAAAACAACAGAAGGTAAAACTTTAATTTTTGAAGCATCTTCTGGTGATGTAAGAATTTATACAACCGATAAACCTGAAATTAGATTTAGGATTTTTGGTGATACAGATGCTTTGGATAAACTCGATATTTTATACTATGAAACTTCTTCTGGTATTAAAATTAAAGTGAAAAGAATTTCATCTATCTGGAGTTTCTTTTTGGGTAAGATTTATGTTGATTATGAATTGTTAGTCCCAAAGAGATATAACTTAAACATTATTTCCAGTGGTGGTGATATTCTTGTAAAAAATCTAACTGGTGCTGTAAAACTGAAAACTTCAGGCGGAGTTATTAAAGCTGAACAGATTTATGGTGAGGTTAATTCAACAACAAGTGGTGGAGACATTGTTTTAAAAAGCATAATTGGTAATGTGAATGCAATGACAACAGGTGGAGATATTCGTTTGGAAGAAATTGAAGGTGATGTAAATACTTCAACAACTGGTGGTGATATTAGACTTAAAGTCAAACATGGTTCAGTAAGTGCAAAAACGACTGGCGGTGATATTGTAATTGACCTGTATGGAGAAGAAAAGGCAATTAAAGCTTCAACTATTGGCGGAGATATTCGAGTTACTCTTGATGATGACTTTCAAGGTTACTTTAATCTTTCTACAATTGGCGGTGATGTTTATTGCGATTTTCAAATGACGAATATTTTTTCAAAAAGCTCTTCTAAACTTGAAGGTGAACTCAAAAAGTCAGAACCGAAGGTCGAATGCAAGACAACCGGTGGCGATATTAAAGTTTTAAAAAGAGGAAACTGAAAAATAGAGTTTAAATTCATTTATACATTTTATTTTGTTATTTGATTAGGAAATCATTAGGATAAATTTTACAGATTGCTCACTTTGATATCACATTAATGTTAATTTAACTAACAATTTACACACCCCTTCTTTCAGGTTCCCAGATGTATTTATGAAGTTGCATTTGAAATCTTACAGGAAGATGATCTTCGAGTATCCAGGTTGCAAGTTCGAGATTTGAAAGCTCACCGAAAACACATCCCATCAGGATTTTGCACTTGTTGTTCAAATCATATTTTTTGATGATATCTTTAGCCCACTCGTAGTCTTCACGAGTTCCAATTACAAATTTTATTTCGTCGTCTGGTTTTAATAAGTCAATATTTGAGTAAAGATTTTTCTTCATCATTTTTGATGAAGGAGTTTTCAAATCCATTATAATAGTAACTCTTTGGTCAACATTTTCAATTGAGAGACTTCCGCTTGTTTCAAGTAAAACTTTGAAGCCCTCATCGCAGAGTTTTTTCATCAAATCAATAGATTCTTTTTGAACGAGTGGTTCACCGCCTGTAACTTCAACAAGATTGCAATTATATTTTTTGACTTCATTAAGAATTTCATTTATTGTCATATCATTTCCTTCATAGAAGGAATATTCAGTATCGCAGTAAGTACAACGTAAATTACAATAAGTCAATCTGACAAATACGCAGGGCAATCCTGCATAAGTTGACTCACCCTGAATGCTGTAAAAAATTTCATTGACCTTTAACATAAAATCACCTTCAAGCTATTTTCAAATCGAAATAAAATTTTGTGCCTTTATTTAGTTTACTTTCAACATAGATTTTACTGTCATGTGCTTCAATAATATGTTTTACAATTGCAAGTCCAAGTCCAGTTCCACCGGATTCTCGTGATCTTTCTTTATTCACTCGATAAAATCTCTCAAAAATTCTTGGCAAATCTTCATCTGGAATTCCAATCCCGTTATCCTCTACAAAAATTCTTAAAGTTGAATTTTGTTTCTGGTAATAAATTTTGATTAAAGTTTTGGATGGATTGTGACGAATAGCATTCTCAATTAAATTTTCAATTGCCTGATATAATCTTTCCTTATCGCCCCAAACCATTTCTTTCAAATCTTCGTCTTTTTGGAATTCAATAGAAATCTCTTTTTGCTCAGCAAGAATTTTCAAATTATCAATTACTTTTTGAATTAAGTCATTTATGTTAAAATATCTGAAACTAAATCTAAGCTGTTTTGACTCAATTTGTGAAATGTCAATTAAATCATTTAATAAGCGGTTAAGGCGCTCCAAATTTTCATATGCTTTTCTAAGATATTTTTCATTTACATCAGGATCGTTAATGCCGCCTTCAATTAAAGTTTCGAGGTAAGATTGAATTGTAAAAATTGGAGTTCGAAGTTCGTGCGAAACATTTCCAAGAAATTCTGATCGATATCTTTCGAGTTTTTTTAATTCATTGAAATCTGCGTCTATTTTTTCCATCAATTTATTTATTGCTTCTGTTAGAAATTTAAATTCTTCACTTCCACTAAGTTCAATTGGTTGAGGAACTCCTGTTTTCGAATATTCACGTAATGAATTGATAATGAAATTAATTGGCTGGATAATTTTGTTTGTAAAACTTCTTATCAAAAAAATGCCTGCTATAAAAATTAGAAGTGCTGCAATAAAAATCTTTGTTCGTACATCTGAAGCAAAGTTATCAATCCTAGAAAGATCAGTTACAATGGTAATAAAACCGACTTCACGGGCTCTGAATGGTTTAAGATTAATGTAAACCTTTTTTGTAAGATAAAGATATCTCTGTGCGTTGCGATTGTATTTTCGAATTTCAATTTTATAGTTTCCTGATTCCATTAACTCTAAAATTTGATAATCGCCTGAAGGTTTCTCAAAACCCGATGTAAAGTCAAATAAAGTGTTTTTCTGTTTATCGTAAAGAACAATTCTTGAATTTAATTGGGCCGAAAGTTTATCTAACCTGTTTATGTGATTCTGAAAATTTTCCCTATCAAGGTCGCTTAATCCAAATTCAATTATGCTGATTTCTTTTTTTAACTCGTCAATGAATTGATATTTAAATTGATTGACCACAATGTAATTGAAACTTAATAGGAGAAGAATAACGATAATAGTTTCAATTAAAATAAAACCTAAAATTAATCTTGAACTCAATGTTTTAAGCATTTTCTTTCCTTAATCTATAACCGACACCTTTAATTGTTTCTATTAAATCTGCATACTTTCCAAGTTTTTCCCTTATTTTTCTTATGTGCACATCTATTGTTCGTTGAGTTACAACAACATCATTACCCCAGACATTTTCAAGTAATTGTTCGCGTCTTACAATCTTTCCACGATTTTTAGCAAGATAGACGAATGTTTCAAATTCTTTTCGTGGGAGTGAGATTGTTTGATTTTCGAGTTCAATCTGGTAATTATCGAGATCAAGAATAATTTCACCGATCTTTAACTTTTCAGAAGATGTCGAAATATCTTTTCTTCTTAAAACCGAATTAATTCGAGCTAAAAGTTTCTTAATACTTATTGGTTTTGTGATGTAATCATCTCCTCCGAGTTCGAGACCTTTAACTTCGTCAATTTCCGTGTTTCTTGCTGTAAGAAAAATTATAGATATGTTTTGCGTCTCGGGATTTTCTTTGAGTCGACGACAGACTTCAAGTCCATCTACATAAGGCATCATTACATCGAGAAGAATCAAGTCTACATTTTTATTAGCTTTTTGCAATGCTTCCTGACCATTGTAAGCCGTAATAACTTGATATCCTTCTTTAGTTAAGTTGTAAACTAAAACATCGACTATGTCTTTTTCATCATCACAGACCAGGATTGTATTGGTTTTTATCATAAATTTTTCCTATTTATTCATCTTGTTTCTTTTCTGCAATTTCTAAAATTGAAGAGACTTTTTCTTTACCATCGAAAATATCTACTTTGTATTTGTCTGGAATTAAGTAGAAGTTTCCATCAGATTTTCGCGAAATGTATTCCTCTAATTTTTCTTTCTGAGCCTTGCTTGAAATTAATTTTGATAGTGTGAGAGAGTCAGTTGTTAGATTGTATGATAAATAGTTCAGTCCATAATCAGCTTTTAATTTTTTAGAAAATACGACCACTCCGCTTTCTGATGTAATTTTCAAATCAACATTTTTGTTTGCATTTGAATAAAACGGAATTTTAATTTCTGGTTTGATGTAGTCACCCCATGTGTAAGTTTTATTGCCCCAGTTTTTATTGAATAGGATTTTTTCAATTTCAAAAATGTGAACTGATTTGACTAGAATGTCTTGAGTTAATTGCTGCAGATTTTTTACATCAGCTTTGTAAATTGATCTTCCGTGAGTTGCGACAACTAACTCTTTATCTCTCGGATGAACAATTAAATCATGTACAGGTGCAAATGGAAAATTTCTGGAAACTGGAAAGAAAGTATTTCCACCATCGAGCGAAGCATAAACTCCGTGATCAGTTCCAACATAAATTAATTTTTGATTTATTGGATCTTCGGCAACGACATTGATAGGTTCATATGGAAGATTTTTTCCAATCTGGGACCAGCTTTTCCCATAATTTGTTGACTTAAAAATTAAAGGTTCAAAATTATCCCATCTGTAACCATTTAGAGAAACAAAAACAGTTGCAGTATCGAAGTTTGAAGCAACAACACGGCTTATCCAGAAATTTTGCGGCAATTGATCAGAAATCCTTTCCCAATTATTACCACCATCTTTAGTTACATAAATCAAACCGTCATCACTTCCTGTGTAAATTAGACCAAACTTGAGTGGTGATTCTGAAATTGTTGTTATAGTACCATAAGGAACATCGCCTGGTTTTCCGCCTTTGGTCATATCAGGAGAAATAGGTTCGAAAGTTTCACCTTTATTTAGTGAACGATAAAGTCGATTTGCACCGAAGTAAAGAATATCCTGATTATGTTTTGAAAGAAAAATTGGAGTATTCCAGTTAAACCTTAATGGTTTTTCGCCAAGTTCGTGTTGAGGTTTGATTGGAAATCGTTTGCCAGTTGTTCGATCAATTCTAAAATAATTCCCGAATTGAAATCCCGTGTATACTGTTTTATTGTCTCGTTTATCGACTTTTACCTGCATTCCATCACCGCCTAAAAGATTTTGATATGGATATCGTCCGGTTTCATACCAGCTGTAACTAAATTTATAATTGCTTGAACCGAACCAGACACCATTATCCTGCAACCCACCATAAACATTGTATGGTTTTTCAAAATCAACTTCGATTGAATAAAACTGTCCAACTGGGGGAGTATTTGCCTTGAAGTATGTTTCGCCGTCATCGTAAGAAATATTTATTCCACCATCATTAGCAATTATAATGTGGCCTTTTCTTTCTGGATTGATAAAAATTGCGTGATGATCAACATGAACATTTTCTTTGTTAATTGATTTGAAAGTTTTTCCACCATCGGTTGAAATTAAAATCGGGACACCTAAAATGAAGATTTTATTATCATCATAAGGCGAGACGCGTATTTGACCGAAATAATAACCATACGAATAATAAAAATCGTCAATAAAATCTTTATGAGTTTTATTCCATGTTTTTCCGCCGTCAGTAGATTTGTAGACTTCTGCACCAATTACATTCTTTTCAAAAAGTTGAGCATTAGCATCTTCAACATAATTAACTAATGTTTGCGGTGTAATTTTGTCTGTTTGAATTAAAAAAAGAATTGTATCAACAGTATATTTTTTTGGAAAATTATATTCGTCTAAATAATCTTTAACTAACTTTTTATCGATTTTCAGAAAATCCTCTTTTGAGATTTTTCTCAAAAGATCTTTGGTTAGTTTTTTCTCTTTTGATTCTTTTTTTGGTCTTTCAAATTGATTATCAATAATCGCATAAATTATATCTGGATTTTTCGGAAAAATAGATAGACCAATTCTACCAACACCTTCTCCTACAGGGAAGCCACTTTCCTTTGATGAAATTAACAACCAGTTTTCACCTCCATCAGTGCTTTTATAAATTCCGGATGTTGAACCAGATTCTTCAAAATTCCAGGCTCTTCTTGTTCTATACCACATTGCGGCAAATAAAATGTCTGGATTTGAAAGATTGATTTCTAAGTCAATGCAGCCTGTATTCTCATCGATGTATAAAACTTTTCTCCAGGTTTCTCCACCGTCAGTGGATTTAAAAACTCCTCTTTCATCATTTGAAGAATAAAGATGACCCATTGAAGCAACCCAGATTATATCAGGATTATCAGGATGAATTATAATTCTGCCGATATGATGAGATTCTGAAAGTCCTTTATGTAGAAAAGTTTTTCCGCCATCAGTGCTTTTAAAAATTCCAAATCCAGAATAAGAAGAACGACTTGAGTTATTTTCGCCGGTTCCTATCCAGATTGTTTCATTGTGTTTCCAGTCAATTGCAATATCGCCAATAGTCATTACAATTTGATTATCAAAGATCGGAAAGAAAGATATTCCATTATTTGTAGTTTTCCAGACACCACCAGAAGCATAAGCAACATAAAAATGAGTTGGATCAAAAGGTGAGACATCAATATCCACAGCACGACCGCTCATAATTGTAGGTCCTATATTTTCGAATTCGATATTTTTAAATGGAGATTCTTCGAGCATTTTCAATTTTTGCTGGTATCCTTCCAACCTTTTTGATGCTGGAGTAAAAGTAGGTAAATCATTTTGAGCAAAAGTAAATGAATTGATGAGGCTAAAAACTAAAACAATAAAAATAGAACGCATATATACCTCGATAATTTTTTTCTCACTGAACAAATTTAAAGAACTGAGAGGAGAAAATATTTTAAGAAAATTCAGAGCCTTATTAATGAGTTCTGTGAAAAATTGATTTTTGATTTCGATGGAATTTTAGATTGAGTGAAAAATTTTGTAAGGCAGTGAGAAAAGATTAAAAGATTCAAAGTTTATACCTTACATTTAATTGCTGATAGAAAATCAAATGTTTAAGAATTTTTTAGATTTTAAAAAATAAAAAAGCCAGTCAAAATGACTGGCTATAATTTTATTTGTAAAGATATTAGTTAATAATTTTCAATTTTCTTCCTTAGCTCTCATTGTTTCCCACATCATATAAAGAATTACAAGCGTGAGCATAACCATTCCTAAAATTTCAGCGGACTTAGTTTCAGCCCATTCTGCATTAAACCAATTGAAACCTGCAAATCTTAATAAAGCGCTAAAGACACCAAATAAAGCACCACCTGCAATAAATCCACTTGCAACCAGAGTTCCTCTTGAAAATCTCGCATTGTTTAATTTTTCGTTATTTGATCTTGTTTTAGCCCAGTGAGCAATTAAACCACCAATTAAAAGTGGAGTATTAAGATCAAGCGGAATGTACATACCAAGAGCAAAAGCAAGAGGTGAAATTTTTAACCAGGTCATAAGCAAAGCAATCACAGCGCCAATGAAATAAAGCATCCACGGTGCGGGTATATTTGACATCAGAGGTTTAATTACAGCAGCCATAGCATTTGCCTGAGGAGCAACAAGAGCACCTTCACCTACAAATCCATAGGTCTGATTTAGAATAATTATAACAATACCTACTGTTGCAGCTGAAACAATTGTGCCTAAGAATTTCCACATTTCTTGATTTCGAGGAGTCGTTCCAATCCAATATCCAATTTTCAAATCAGTGATAAACCCACCAGCCATTGAAAGAGCAGTACAAACAACACCACCTATTATCATTGCACTCAGCATGCCTGATTCTCCACTCAATCCAACTTGAACTAGAACAAAAGATGAGAGAATTAAAGTCATTAAAGTCATTCCACTAACGGGGTTAGTTCCAACAATTGCAATTGCCGTAGCTGCAACTGTTGTAAAAAGAAATGAAATTATTAAAACAATCAGTAATCCAACAATTGCGTGATAAAGATTGAAAGTCACACCAGTGTAAAAGAAAACAAAAATCATCAGTGCTGTCAAGATGATAAACAACACATTGAAAGACATTTTAATATCGTGTTGAGTTCTTAAGACATTATGTTCGTTACTTGATTTTTTATGGAAGATTTCGTTGTAGGCAAGAGTGACTGCGTTTTTAATAATACCTGAAGATCTAATTACACCAATAATTCCAGCCATTGCAATTCCGCCAATACCAATGTGTCGAACATAATTTCTAAAAATTTCTTCAGCGCTCATTTCAGAAATTAATTTTGTTGCTGTTGCACCAAGCGGTGAGGTGAGATATTGACCAATTTCATTGAAGAGTGGAATTAAAACAAACCAGGAAAGGAATGAGCCTGCACAAATTATTATTGCATATTTTAAGCCAACTATATAGCCCAATCCGAGAACCATTGTTAGTGAATTCACTTTGAAAACTAATTTGTATTTATCAGCTAAAATTTC
Source organism: Ignavibacteria bacterium (assembly GCA_049699815.1). Lineage (GTDB taxonomy): Bacteria > Bacteroidota > Ignavibacteria > Ch128b > Ch128b > Ch128b. The sequence goes on from JBNAWO010000026.1 coordinate 9,181, forward strand.
ACCGAGATGGAAAATTCTTGTAGATATAACTTCAGACCACCAACCAAAGGTCGAGATAATAAAATCAAACAATCCACCTATTAATCCACTTACAGCGAGAACAGAAGCTTGCTTTCCACCCTTTTCACCTGCAACAAGAATTTCTGTCGTTGCAGTTGCCTCAGGAAAAGGAAACTTTCCGTGCATCTCTTTAACAAAATATTTTCTAAATGGAATTAAAAATAAAATTCCAAGAAATCCACCAAAAAGTGATGCAAGAAAAATTTGATAAAAGTTAACCGGAAGATTTAAGATATAAAGAGCCGGAATAGTAAATATTGCACCAGCTACAATTACTCCCGAACTTGCCCCAATTGATTGAATAATTACATTTTGTCCTAGTGCATTCTTTTTCTTCGCAAGTGATGAAATTCCAACTGCAAGAATTGAGATCGGAATTGCTGCTTCCATTACCTGACCAATCTTCAATCCTGAATAAGCAGCTGCAGCAGAGAACAAAATTGCCATCAATAAGCCCCAAATCACAGAGTAAGGCGTGACTTCGGGATAAGTTTTTTCGGGATGAAGAATTGGAATGTACTCTTCACCTTCTTTTAATTCCCGATATGCATTTTCAGGAAGTCCGTTCGTTGTTTTTGGAATTTCCATAATTCTCTCCTGTTTAGTGATTATTATTTTTATTCAAGGATTTCTTTGATTGCCTCTTTCAGAGTTTTGACTTGAATAACTTTAATTTTCAATTCACTCATATTCAAATTAACTTTTTGATTTGGCGTAATGATTTTGTTGAAACCAAGTTTTTGTGCTTCTTGAATTCTTTTTTCAAGATTGCTTATACTTCTAATTTCTCCGCCTAAACCAACTTCACCGACAATGCAAGTGAGAGAATCGGCTGGAATATCTCTGATGCTTGAAATGATTGCACAACAAACAGCCAGATCTGCTGCAGGTTCGTCAATTTCTACTCCACCTGCAATATTTAAGAAAACATTTTGTTGACTTAACTTGAAATTCAATCTTTTTTCTATCACAGCCAGAAGAATAGAAAGTCGTCGTGAATCAAATCCGGTTGTAACTCTTTGCGCCATTCCATAGCCCGATGGGGTAACAAGTGCTTGAACTTCGACCAGGATTGGTCTTGTGCCTTCAATAATCGAAGTAACCACCGAACCGGAAGCGCCGTATTCTCTTTCAGCTAAAAAAACTTGAGATGGATTATCAACTTCTCTCAATCCATCTTCATGCATTTCAAAAATTCCAATTTCATTAGTTGAGCCAAAGCGATTTTTAATTGCTCGTAAAATTCTGAAAGAATAATTTTTTTCGCCTGAGAATTGAATAACCGTATCGACAATATGTTCGAGTGCTTTTGGTCCAGCGATTAACCCATCTTTAGTAATGTGACCAATGATGATTATCGGGAGATTATTTCTTTTAGCGAATTCCATTAGAGCCGAAGTACATTCTCGAATTTGTCCGATTGTTCCGGGAGAACTTTCGAGTTCGTCTCTATAAATAGTTTGAATTGAATCAATTACTACAGCTGATGGTTTTTCTTGTTCTAATATTTCGATTATTTGATTGAGATTTGTTTCGGTCAGAATGAAAAGATTTTCGTTTTTTATTTTCAATCGAGTAGCTCTAAAGCTAATTTGCTCAAGTGATTCTTCGCCGGTTACATAAATTACTTTTTCTTTGAGATTTGAGACAGCCTGAAGAACTAAGGTTGATTTTCCAATTCCCGGATCGCCCGCAATTAAGACGACGCTTCCTGAAATTAATCCACCGCCAAGTACCCGATCAAATTCTTTAATATTTGTTTTAAGTTTAAAAGGTTTGTTGATTGTTCCTTCTTTTATCGATGAAATGTTTACAAGAGTTGACTCTGGTTTCGTTCTGGGAATCTTGTTTTTCTTCTTGTTTTCAAATTCTTCCGCAAAAGAATTCCATTGACCGCACGATGGACATTTACCAAGCCATTGAATTGATTCGTAACCACAGTTTTGACATACATATTTTTTTTTGACTGAATTCATCAATAACCTGTTCGTTTAATAAAATCTTGAATGACAGAATCATCCTGATTTATGAAATCATCAAACTTTCCGTCAAAATAAATCTTGCCTTCGTGGATCATTGCAACACGATCAGAAACTTTTCTTACGCTGACCATATCGTGAGTTACAACTATTGAAGTAACTTTTAATCGTTTGGATAAGTCGTAAATCAATTGATCAATTGTATCTGATGAAATCGGATCGAGTCCTGTAGTGGGTTCATCGTAGATGATATATTTTGGATTAGTGACCAGAGCTCTTGCAAGTCCGACTCTTTTTTTCATTCCGCCGCTAAGTTCTGCAGGTTTTTTATCATTAATACCGGATAAATTTACAAGTTCAAGTTTTTCATCAACTATTTTTCTTATTTCTTCTCTTTTCATCTTTGTGTTTTCGATAAGAGCAAGTCCAACATTCTCTTCTACCGACAGAGAATCAAAGAGAGCAGCGCCTTGAAAAACAAATCCAAAACTTTTTCGAAGTTCATAAAGCTCACCTTCATTAAGTTGATTTACGATTTTTCCGTCAACATCAATGTATCCTTTGTCAGGTTTAAGAAGTCCAATTATATGTTTGATTAAAACACTTTTTCCACAACCGCTTCTTCCAATAATTGCGATAGTTTCGCCGTCGTGAATTTCTAAATTAATTCCATCAAGAACTTTTTGTTCACCGAATGATTTATGAAGGTCAATAATCTTTATCATAATTACTCAAATTTAAGTTTAATGTGAATTATTTTACAAAGTGACTTGAAAAAACTTAGTAAAAAATTTAAGATAAATTTTTAAGCATTTAAATTTTGAGAATTGAGTTTTGATTGGAAGAAATTTTTAGATTTTGATAAGGTCTAAAAACTAGAAGTAGAAAGAAATTTGCTAAATATTAAACATACTTAATTCCATTTCTTTTGAATCAACATTCATTCTATTTATATTTGTTCAGCATCGTTATTGATAAACCTCACAAGGAAAAAGAGTTGAAGAGAGCATTAGTTTTTTTTCAAATCTTAATCTTGTTTAATATACATGTTGCATTTACCCAATCAGTTACTTCTATTATTGAAGGTAGAGTTATAGACGAAGAAGGTTCACCTCTTCCGATGGCAAATGTTCTTATAAAGGAAACAAACATCGGAACCTCCACAGATTCCAGAGGATATTTCCGAATGATTATAAAACCTGGTAAGTATACACTCGAGGTTAGTTATGTAGGTTACGAAAAGAAAAATATTGATGTGAACTTAAAACCAGGTCAAACTATTCATTTAAACATAAAATTAAAATCTACGACTTTTGAAATTGCTGGAATTGAAGTAACAGCTGAAAAAGAATTTCTTCCGCTAACACCAGAGACAAAGTCAGTTATCAAATCAGGTGAGATAGAACATATTCAAGCTTCAAGCCTTGGCGATGTTGTAAAGTTAATTCCGGGAGTTGATGCAACTAATCCAACATTAAATTATGTCGAAAAAGCATCAATTAGAAAAGGAGATGCGCTGGGCACTCAAATTATTATGAACGGGGTTCCGATTTCAAATAATGCAAATCTTCAGATTGGGATAGGTTACTCAACAGCAAATTCCGGTGTTGATCTTCGTTCTATTCCTGCTGAAAATATTGAGGAAGTTGAAGTTGTTCGCGGAATTGCTTCTGCTCAATATGGTGATTTTACCGATGGACTTGTAATTGTTAAAACAAAAGTAAAACCTGAACCACTTCGGGCGAAATTCAAATACAATCCAAGATTGTATGAAGTAAATCTAAGTGGTGGAATAAAGTTCGGAAATTGGATAATGAATGGAAATTTAAACATTGCATCATCGGAAAGAGATATTCGAGTAGAAGGTGATGGTTATACAAGAATTGCGGCACAAATCTCAGCAGAAAAATCAACCGATGAGTATTCACTAAAAAACTTCTTTTATATAACTCGAGCTTTTGATGAAAGCAAAGAGAAACCTGGTTATGCACTTAGAGAGGCATGGTATAATCGCGATCTTAACTTAAAGTATTCTGTTAATTACACCAGGATTTTTTCTCCATATACAAAATTGAATTCCAACATTTCCATCTCTTATACAAAACAAAATTCATTTCAACAACAAATGGTTTCTCGTGATAATATCGTTGTGACCGATAGATTGACCGAAGGGACTCAAAAAGGTATCATTGTCTTTGGTTCGTATCTGGGGAAAAAATGGATTAAAGGCGATGTGTGGAACATTTATGCCGATATAAATTATTCTTTAAAATTTTTCACTGGCGAATTTTTAAACAGTTATTTAATTGGCTTTACATATCGAAATGATTTTAACAAAGGAGATGGAGTAATATTCGATCCACTTTTTCCACCATCTTTGACAATTCCAACTCCACGTTTAAGGCGATATAGTGATTTACCTGTTTATAACATTTTAAATTTTTATGTGGAAGACAAAATTAACGGTCAATTAATTTTTCCGTTTACATTTCAAATTGGTTTTAGATATGAAGTTTTTCGACCTTATGGAATTGATTTAAAAGGATTACTTCTTAAATCTGATTTAATTAAAAGCTACAATGGCAGTTTTTTGAATCCGAGAGTTAATCTATCATTAAATCTGAGCAGGAATACTCAAATCAGACTTGGATACGGTACAACATCAAAATCGCCGCCAATGGGTATGATTTTCGCTGAGAAAGCTTATTTTGATATTGTAGATACTGTTTCAGTTAAGAATCCTCTCTACCCCGATAGCAATTTTGCCCTTGTAACTACTTACATTAGAGATCAGGCAAATCCAGTGATTAAGGGTTATGTTCAGAAGAAATACGAAGTAAGCTTTGATCATCAATTCAAATACTTTGGTTTTTCGATAACAGCTTTCTTTAACGATACAAGAAATATGTTTATAAGTTTTTCACAACCAACTGTTCTGTACAAATATTCCTTCCCGAATTATCCTGATATATCAACTAAATTTATAAAAGACACCTTGCTCGATTTTTACAATCAATATACAAACAATGGTTATCAAAAAGTCAGCGGAATTGAATTCACTTTGAGTACAGTTAAAGTCCCGATTATCAACACAATTCTTCACTTTGATGGAGCTTATTATTACACGCGGAGCGGAAAAGAAAATGGATTTTATTTTTCGACACAAAGATATGTAAACTCGCTCGGAATGAAAGTCATTCCTATGTACCTCTCATACGAAACTTATCAAAAAGATTTTTTAATTAATTACAGATTCGAAATTCAATCAAAAGAACTTGGAATGTGGTTCACCCTTCACATTCAACAGAAATTAATCGAAATCGATGGAAGACGAGGCTACGATGATACTCTTGCAATTGGATATTTCACTACCGAGGGGAATTTGATAATGATTGATGAGCAATTAAGAGCCGATCCAAAATTCCGGGAAATTCGTCAAAGCATCGATCCTTATGAAATGAACGAAGAAAATCGACCAAACAAATGGCTCTTGAATTTGAAAGTGACTAAGTCTCTCTGGAAAGGTGGAGCAATTTCATTTTATGTTAATAACTTTTTAAATAACAGACCTTTATATTTAAGTCGAAGACGAGCTCCAACTTCACCATCTTATGAAATTAGAAATCCTGAGTTGTTTTATGGACTTGAGCTTATTACGGGCTTGAGGTGAAGATGAATAAAAGTTTTGAAAAAGGCATCATTTTAATTTTTTCGACTTTAATTTTTTCGTGCTCTTCTATTGTTGATTTTGAAAATAAGCCGATTTCAGTCGAGCGGAAACAGGTTTTTAGACTTCGATTTGTTGATCAATCTGTTTATATGGAAACTTTGTTTGGAAATAGAGGTGTGAGAGGTGCAAAAGTGTTTTTAAAATCAAATCTTTTAGGCGAAGAATTTAATCTGGAAACTGATACTAACGGTGTTGTTGAGATTTCAGGGATAGTTTCGGATAAATATCTGATTTCAGCTGTACGAGAAATGAGTCCAGATGAGATGGAATTAATCACTGGATATAAAATTTCCAATCATAAGCTTTCGAATACAAGAGTAAAGATAATTGAACTTAGAGCGGATTTGAGTGAAACAATTGAAGTTCCAATGGATTTAGTAATTGGCGGATCACCGATTGTGATAAGTGAAATTTACGCTTGCGGTCCGCCCGGTTCTGGATTGTATTATCACGATAAGTATGTAGAAGTTTATAATCAAACTGACTCAGTAGTTTATCTTGATGGAATTATTGTAGCCGTCGTTTATGCGAGCAGTTATCTTGGTCAAAATTATGTCGATGATCCAGAATTTGTTCACTCAAAGAATGTCTGGGTTTTTCCTGGCAATGGAACTGATTATCCACTTTATCCTGGTGAGTTTGCAGTTTGTGCTGAAGATGCAATTGATCATAGAATGAATGCACCAAACAGTGTGGATCTTTCGAATGTTAAGTTTGAGTTTTATAAAGACGATGCACCAGATATTGATAATCCTGCCGTCCCAAATATGACCAGAATTTATCAATCAGCTGGAAATGATTGGTTAATTGGTGGTGAACAGGGAGCAATTGTAATCGCCAAGATGCCGATTGACTCTCTTCAATGGTTTGGTGATCAATTACTGATACCATATCGATATGTGCTGGATGGAGTTGAATATTTGAAAGATCCAACAAAATTGGAAAATAAGATATTAAATCACTCAATTGATGGCGGCGGAACAGGTGGTATTCAGTTTTACACTGGCAAGTCGATGGAAAGAATTGCTTTAAATGTAGAACAGAAAATGGTTCTAAAAGATGATAACAATTCATCTGTGGATTTTGTGGTGATTAATAAACCAACTCCAGAATTTCACTATTCAAAACCAAAGAAGAAACTATGAATAAATTTTTATTTAATTCCTGGATTTTCCTTTTTTGGGGAGTATATTTCTCGAATGCACAAAATTATATTTATAATTTTAATCAATTATCTATTCAGCCAGATACATCCATTAAAATTTTTCAGGTGACTCACAATCCTTCTCTCTTGAAATATGATGAGGACCAGGAACTTTTGTATATCAAAGCTTCATTTTTTGATTCTGAAGAAAAAATTAAAAGATACTTTGATCCTGAAAAGATTAATATCTATCAAATTCAATTTTTAGGAAAGAAAAAGATTGGAGAGAAACAGATTTTCAAAGGAGTTTTTGGATTTAATAAAATTTTTCGTAGAAACTGGAATTGGATTTTCACTAAGAATTATGATTCGGGAAATCCTTTTTTAATTGGAGATAGTTCAGCTGGTTCTTCAACATTTAATGCAATTTTTTTCGATGCAAATTATTTTAATCAAATTTTTAGTAATTCATCAGTTGGTGCTGGTATTGCATATTTTGTTGACGAAGGATTAAAACAGGTTTCACCCAGACCAACTTCGCAACATAGAGAAATAAAATTTACTTTTGGATTATCTTATTCACCGAAAAAATTTTTCGAACTCGCATTGGCGGGAATAGTCGAGGATAAAAAGGAAGAAATTTCATACAAGGAAGATGAAAGTGCTGTTTATAAAGAAGTTACATTACTTAAGTTTAGAGGATTTGACTTTCCTGTTATTGTAAAAAAGAAAACTGAAACAAGAGTTCTTTATCACAACAATTACGCAATTACTGCAGACGTAATTCTGAAGCCATTCAATTCATCTACACTTTTTGGAAGAGTTGAAAAAGGAATTGAACAGATAGTCTCCAAAGAAGAAATTACCAATCCAAAAAATCAAGGTTATTTTCAAAATGATTATTTGAAATTTGGGTTGAAGTCGGAGTTTTTATTTAATGATAAACTTAAAAACAATCTTTCTTTTGAATACTTAAAATCTGATAACTGGTCCAGGCATCCTGAATTTTTTTCTTTAATGTCAGAGCAAAATCAAAAATTTACTCGTTTGACTGAAAATATTTTTTACAATTTGAATGATAGATTAATTACACATTTAGGTTTAGGTTTTGCAGAATTCAATTTTAATTTGAATGACTATTACAGTAATGTCGAATTTGATTTAAAATCGCAATTAATTTCTCTGCAAACTGGTTTAAGGCTCAATATTAGTAATTCAATCTCATTAGAAACCAATCTTTTGTTTGAAAAATATTTTCCAAAAAGATTGACAGAATTTTATAACAATTCGGGTATTTACTTCCTTAATTATTTCAAGAATGATCTTGATTATTTCAAGTCTAAATTCAATCGATACAAACTTTCCTTTTTATTAACTATGCAATTATTTACTGGTCAAATTATATTTTTAATCGATTACAGTTATTTGAAACCAGAAAAAGGATTTATCTGGAGTAATTCTCGAAATAAAAACATTAATAGCTCAATTGAGTATCGGGTAAAAGTCTATTGAGGGGGAAATCATGAAAACTAAATTTTATTTTTTAATCAGTCTTTTTTTTGCTTTCAATCTTTTTGCACAGAATTATTACACTGTTATTTCACCCTTTGTAGAAAGCGAGCTGAATGATGTTTGTATGATTAATCAAGATATCGGATGGATTGTTGGAAACAAAGGGATCATTCTCTATACTTCTGACGGAGGGTTGAATTGGACAAAAAGATATTCTCAATTTAATTATGATTTATTAAAAGTTTTCTTCTATGATCAAGATAGAGGCTGGATTGGTACCGCACAGGGGAGAATTTTAATAACAACAAATGGCGGAAATGATTGGGCCGAGGTTTTGATCTCTCCCGATTTCACATACTTCGATGCAATTTATTTTACAAATCCACTTACAGGACATATCTCTGTGGGAAAGTATAAAGCTGTTTACATTATGCGAACAAGTAACGGCGGCTTAACCTGGACAAAAAAGGATTCTCTTGTCTCTGCAACTACTGCTTCAAGATGGTATGGTATTAACTTTTATGATGAAAACCTGGGAGTTGCAGTAGGAGATAAAAAAGATGCTCAAAGATATACTACAGACGGTGGAGAAAATTGGTTAAAGTCAATTCCTATTAATGATAACTTTTTCCGTGATCAAAGAACAGTTCACTGGTTAAATTCAACAGATGTAATTTCGCTTGGTGAAGGAAATGAATTCTGGGGAGTTGTAACCCCTATTTATAAATCAACTGATTGCGGAAAAAATTGGATCAAGAAAACACAATACCCACAAAATACTTATGATCGAGTTCGTGATGCTTATTTCAAAAATTCTCTTGAAGGAATTGCTGTTGGTAGTAATGGATTTTCTTTTGCTTACATTACAAGAACGACCGATGGTGGAGAAACCTGGAATGCTTCCTTTATTACTTATTCTTTTGGTTTGAAAGCAATCGATGGTTTTGGTGATAAATTAATTGCACTTGGAGCTGGTGCTCACATTCTAATGTCTAATGATTTCGGAAACAGCTGGCAGCTTTATCGTCAATTTACACCAACTCCCGTTTATGCGATTCAATTTATTGGAAACAGAGGTTATGCACTCACCCGTTACAGCGATTTTTATGTTTCCAGTAATTCTGAAGGTGATGAGTGGTTTTACCGATCAAGTCCACCAATGTGGGAATCTGTCGCTATGCAATTTATTGATGAAAATACCGGATTTATCTTAAAAGAAAATCGACATATCGTTAAAACAACAGATGGAGGTATGAGCTGGCGAACTGTTCTTGAACCAGTTCCCTTTAATGCAAGAAATAAGGTCGGGGGAATCTCATTTCCAAATGATCAGATTGGCTATGCATGGATGAGTCTGAATGATTATTCGGAATATCATGTTTATAAAACGACCAATGGTGGTGAAGACTGGTTTCATCTGAATTTATTAAATGGACCGGGATACATTTCCGGCAATATTGCTTTCTTTGATGTGAATACGGGAATTATCGCTGGTCCCCAACGATGGATGATGAGAACTACAAACGGAGGTATTGATTGGGATACAGTTTTTAATTTTCATTCTTTTCCTTCTCATTTAACGAAAAAGGATTTTAAAGATATTTTCATTGTGAGTGAGAGTAAAGCCTGGGTAGTTGGACTCGGTTACATCTGTTATACAACAGACAAAGGATTGAGCTGGTATTATGTTAACCACAATATCAATGGAATTGATTCGAGCTTTTATACAATTAACTTTTTAAGAGATTCACTTGGTTATGTTGCCTGTTACGATGGGACGATTCTGAAAACAACAGACGGAGGGCAAAGCTGGACAGTTGATCTTACACTCAAGAATTCAGTTACAATATTTTCTTCAGCTATGAATCAAACTGGCAGAGCATTCTTTGGAACTTCTAACGGAAGGTTAATTGCAACAGAAAAAATTACTTCGGTTGATCAAGTGAAAAATGAGATCGAAAAATTTGAAATGATCAGTAATTATCCAAATCCCTTTAACTCATCGACTAAACTTAGATTTATAGTTCCTACTTCTGGTAAAGGTTTTAGTAATGTAAAGCTCGAAGTTTTTGACTTGCTTGGAAGAAAAATTACAAATCTTGTGGATAAGAAACTTTCACCAGGTACTTATGAATTTGAGTTTGATATAAATAATTTGGCTAACTCATATAGAGCTTCGACGATTTTATTTTACAGGCTTACAATTGATAATCAGACAATTTCAAGAAAAATGGTTCATCTAAAGTGAAAGGCTGAACGATTATGAGAAAATTAATATTCGTTTTAATTATCGTATTAATTTCTATTGGTTCTGTTAATGCAAAAATTAGAATTTTGAAACCAGGAATAAACTCAAAAACTTCATTTGCAATTTTTATTGATAGCCTGACATTGACCAAAACTTATGACGCTGTGATAAAATATAAAAACTCAATTGAAAAGGATGGGCTTGGAACTTACGTTTTGATCAACAACTGGAAATCCCCGGATGAGATTAAGAATGAAATTATCAAACTCTACAATTCTAAGCCCAAACTTGAAGGGGCGCTATTTGTTGGAGATATTCCAATTCCAATGATTAGAGAAGCTCAACATTTAACTTCTGCCTTTAAACTTGATGAGATAAGATTTGCATGGAATAGATCTTCCGTCCCATCAGATAGATTTTATGACGACTTCGATTTGAAGTTTAAATTTATCAAACAAGACACGGTCCAAAAACTTTATTTCTATTATAAACTTTTGCCCGAATCTCCACAAAGGATAGAAAAAGAAATCTACACAGCTCGAATTAAACCCTCACCTGATTCTCTTAAGTATGAAAAGATTAGAAACTATTTGTTGAAAATTTCGGAACTTAAAAATCTAAATGAAGATTTGAATAATGTTCTTGTGTTTACCGGACACGGTTATCATTCCGAATCTTTGATTTCCTGGTCTGATGAAACTCAAATTTTGTCAGAACAATTTCCAGAAGCATTCAAAATTGGAGGTAGATTTAAAAAATATTTTTATGAAATGGATAAGAACATTAAAAAAATTATACTTTCTGAAGTTGAAAATTATAATTTAGATATTGCAATTTTTCACGCTCATGGTGTTGAGGATGTACAATTGCTTTCGAGTTATCCCAAAGCAACAAACATTAATGAAAACATTGAAAATATTAAGTATTATTTAAGAAGCGAATTAAGATCAGCTAAAGAAAACAATCGTTCGGTTGAAGAAACAAAAGAGTATTTCAAAAAATTATTTGGAGTTCCTGATAACTGGTTCGAAGGAGCTTTTGACGATGAAATAATCAAGCAGGATTCAATTTTAAATTACAATCTCGATATTCATATTGAAGATGTTCGAAAAATTTCCCCACAACCAAAATTTATAATTTTCGACGAATGTTTTAATGGCTCTTTCCACCTTGATCAATATATAGCCGGAGAATATGTTTTTGGAAACGGTAAAACAATTGCAGCGATTGGAAATTCTGTAAATGTTTTGCAAGATCTTTTTATTAGTGAGTTAATTGGATTATTGAATTATGGTGCTAGGCTTGGTCAATGGCATCGATTTAATAATTATCTCGAGTCACATTTAATTGGAGATCCAACTTTTCGATTTCGTTCGAATTCTAAGATTCAAATTGATTTATTAATAAATTCAAATGATGAAAAAAAACTTAAACAATTCTTGAATTCAGATTATGCTATTATCAGGGCGCTCGCAATTAAAAAACTATTTAAATTAAAGAGAGAAGATTTCTCGTTAGACTTGAAAAAATTTTATTTGAACGATGGGTCACCAAATGTTAGACTGATGGCTTTAAAATGTCTTGCTCAGTTAAGAGATAATAATTTTGAAGATATTTTGTTGAAATCAATTAATGACCCCAATGAGTTAATCAGAAGATTTTCAGTTCAATGGATGGGTTTCATCGGCAAGAAAAAATTTTTGCCTTTAATTATTCGTGCGTCCTTTGATGATGAATCAGATAGAGTGAGGTACAACGCAAAATCAGTGATGGAGTTGATGAATTCTGATGAAAACACGCAGATTATTCAGAAAGAAATTGAAAAAATTTTAAATGATAAAGAAAAGTATGGTTTTGCTCGAAGTGATTTCTTCATCCGCATCCCTGATAAAAAACGCCAGAAAGAAATTTTTAATGTAATTGAAAACGATACAGTAAGTCTTCGAAAAAAAATTTATGAGGTTCGAACATTCCGCAAGTATATTTATGAGGATGCAGTCGAAAAATTAATTGAGATTGCAAACAGTGATAGTAAACCTAAAGAGTTAAGAGTCGCAGTAATTGAAGCATTGGGCTGGTATTATTTTTCGCCTAGAAGGTTTGAGATAATAAATGCTTGTAAGAAGATACAAAATCAAAATACACCTTTAGAAGTTACGCAAGAAGCAATTAAAACAATTAATAGATTATCTGAAGGTCCGAATAATCCTTTTACTCCATAAGAATTTATAAATAAAAAGGGCTATCTGGAAAAATTTCAGATAGCCCTTTTATCATAAGTCAACTTTTCAATTATTTCATTAGCATCATCTTCTTAAATGAAACATTCTTGCCTGCTTCGAGCCTGTAAACATAAACTCCTGATGCCAATTCACTTCCATCAAAATTTATTGAGTGAATTCCGGCATCGAGTTTGGCGTTAATTAGTTCCTTAACTTTTCTTCCAAGAACATCATAGAGTGCTAGTTTTACATTTGATGCTTCAGGTATACTGAATTTAATCACAGTTACTGGATTAAACGGATTAGGATAATTTTGATAAAGTGCAAAATTATAAACAATCGTAATCGGTTTGATTTTTAGCAGATTAATATTTTTATCGTCGATGATAAATACCTCACCAGCTTTCAAATCATAATTTATAATTTCTCCGTTGATACAATCCATCACTTTTGCGTTGAAACCATCAAGTTTGATGGCAAGCGGGTAATTTGCCGCATTGATCTCGATAATTTTGAACTCATCTTCAAATAATTCTGCAATTTTGTTGTTCTCAAATCTAACATCAAAAATTCCAGCTGGTGGCTTTGGTGGAAGTTCAAATGAATACGCTTTTTGGTTGTGAACAAGATAAAGCTCCGATACATTACCAGAATTATCCGCTATAGAGATTTTTAATGCACCTGCAAAGATGTTTCCTAATTTTTCTGAATTCTTCTTTGCAACAGTTGGGAAAATTAGATTTCCAGCTTGACTTAGCTTCACCCAGTATCCTTTGCCAACTTCCAGAATATCGGTAGTTTTATATCCTCTATCATATTTAAAGAAATTTGATACGATTATATCAGGTGGATTTGTAGTTATTTCAGTGGTTTGAATATTAAAATCAAAAGGTCCAATTAAATTCCAACCGGCTGGAAGTTGCAATGAATAATCTTGAACTTTTTGACCAACAATATTTACGCTTCCTGCGTCAGTAAATTTTAACCAGTATCCTTTTCCGGTTTTCAGTGTGTCTTCAACATAATAACCATCGTTGTACGCAAAGGCTGAGCTAACTGCATCTGGGAATAAACTAGTCTTACGCATATCATTTGTATTCAATGGAACTGAAAGTATATTCCAACCAGAATTGTAAGTTACTGTTCTTGTTTCAGGTGGGATGGTTTGAATATATCCTTTAATTATTGCTCCATTTGAACCAGAGATGAATAATTTATCACCAGCCATTGAGCAATAGAATGAGTTTGTTCCAAAAATTCTTGGAACCGACATCCAGCTATTCCCACCATCTGATGAGTAATAAACATAACCGTATAAATCAACAACATAAACAGTATTTGTATCTTTAACAGCAATTCCCCAAACACTTTGAGTACCGGGATAACTTGTTAAAGGTGTCCAAGTATTTCCACCATCAGTGGATTTGGAAATATAACCCGCAGGTGAAAGATATGAACCAATGTAACCAACATTATGATAAAACCTAACAATGAAATAACTACCCGGTATACCTACTGTTAAAGCTGCCCAGGTTGAACCACCGTCTGTTGTTTTGTAAGCTTTTGCACTTACTCCAACCGCAATAACAGTTGAGGGATCTAAAATCGACATTGAGTAAACGGTGGAAGTTCCAAATGGACTTGTAAGTAAAGTCCAGTTTGCACCTCCATTTGTTGTTTTAAATATTCTTCCGCTGGATCCGCAGGCATAACCAAGATTCTCATCGTAGAATTGTATATCCCAGAGTGTTGTAGCTGTAGTGTAAATGGTTGATTTTGTCCAGGTCATTCCGCCATCAGTTGATTTAAAAACTAAACTTGAACCTGCAGATGTATAAATGACATTTTCAGATGGAGCAGAAATTGCATATAACTGAGTTTTAAAGTTGTAGGGAATTTGAATCCAGGTTTCACCTCCATCTGTCGTCTTTAAAACGTAACCTAGAGAATCGGCAGAAGAAGATGAGCCACCGCAGATGAAACCAACATTTTCGTTTATAAAAACTACTCTTCTTTGAAACTCAAGTGCCTGTCCTAAATAAGTAAATTTTTCTTCCCAGTTACCTCCATTATCTGTACTTTTATACATACTTCCTGCATCGCCAACTACATAAATGTTATTTCCATCAAATTCAATTGCTCTTAATGCTCTTTTTGCAGGAGTAAGATAAGCAATCCAGTTTAGTCCACTATTATAAGTGATATAAATATAGCCTTTTGAATCGCAGGCAAAACCGGTTTGACTATCCTTGAACTTTATGTCATAAATAGTATTTGAAAGAGGGAGTTGTTGTATCCAGCTAAGACCACCATCATTTGTAAATAAAATTCCACTTGATGCAGTACCAATCCATCCATTGTTTGCATCTATGAAATTAATTGAATAAACCGATGAAGCAATATCAGAGGAAGTTATAGGCGTCCATGAATTCCCGAAATCAGTTGATTTAGCAAGTCTTCCACCTGAATACGC
>JBNAWO010000026.1:24558-26576 GCA_049699815.1 Ignavibacteria bacterium
ACGCAGAACCAATAAAAATAAGATTTGCATCAACTATCTCAATAGTATAAATCGTGCTTGTTTGATAGTAACTGGTTATCCAGTTATCTCCACCATCAGTTGTTTTGAGTACAAGTCCGCTTGCACCCACCGCAAATCCAGAATCTGGATTTAAAAAATTGATGTCATAGAGGCGACTTGTAACCCACGAGTTCTGGTTAATCCAACTCAAGCCACCGTTAGTGGTTTTCTTTATCATTCCATCTTCACCACACATATAACCAACAAATTCATTGACAAAATGAACAGCCCAAACATCCTGCCTAAATTCGTCAATAAATTCCAAAGAGTATGTATTTAAACCATCGTTTGACTTTATATTTGTGCCTGCTACACCATAAATAGAAATTTGATTTGGTGCGATTAATTGAATGTCTAACAGGTTGGCTCCCGTTGGTTTTGGATTAACCCATTCAAGATGAAATTGTTGTGAGAAAATATATCCCACACTCACTAGAATTATTAAAATTGCTTTTTTCATAACGATGCTCCTGTTTGTGGTTAGCTTCAAATATAATTTACTAATATCTAAAAAGATTTTCAAAAAGGATTTAACCATTATTTGATTAACCAAAAAATTTTTTTGAGATAATCATTAAAATTTTTTTACTTTGACAATCCAATTAAATTTAATTAACTTTGTAAGCTAAATATTGACTAAAAGTATTGATTTATGGAGGATTAATCATTGAAACAGGAAAAAATCACTAAGTCTGCTAAAGAAGTGGATATAGATAAAAAGTGGTATATAGTTGATGCAAAAGACCAGGTTCTGGGTCGACTCGCATCAAAAATTGCAAGAATATTGAGAGGAAAACACAAGCCAATTTTTACTCCACACATTGATTGTGGTGATTATGTGATTGTTATAAACGCTGATAAAGTTCGGCTTACCGGGAAAAGAGAAGAGCTAAAAACTTATTTCAGATATTCTGGATATCCTGGTGGAGCCAAATTCACTTCTTTCAAAGAATATTTACAGAAACATCCCGAATTTATAATTGAACATGCTGTGAAGGGAATGCTTCCTAAAGGTAGATTGGGAAGAAGAATTGTGAAAAAGTTAAAAGTATATGCTGGTGAAAATCATCCTCACCAGGCTCAAAAACCAGAAGTATTAACATTTTAAGCTGGAGTGATTAATGGTAGATAAAATCGCAGTTGGAAGAAGAAAAACATCAGTTGCAAGGGTTGTAATAAGACCTGGCTCAGGAAAAATTACGGTAAATGGTAAAGATATTGAAGAGTACTTTCCAACAAAATTTGATTCAATGAAAGCTCAAGAGCCGTTGAAAGCTGTTGATGCCGTTGGAAAATATGATTTTCTTATCAATGTTAATGGTGGTGGAACAACAGGCCAGGTTGGAGCTATTTCACTTGGTATCGCACGAGCTTTAGTATTAGTAAATCCTGACTATCGCCCGACACTTAGGAAACTGGGCTATCTCACTCGAGATCCTAGAATGGTCGAAAGAAAGAAATACGGCCAACCGAAAGCTCGAAAGAGATTCCAGTTCTCTAAACGTTAATTTCAACTTAAATTAAAAGAGCATACTCGTGGATTTATCTGAGTGTGTCCCTCTTTTATGGGATCTCAGATAGAGATGAAGCGAGTAGAAGTTTAACAACAAAAATAAGGAGTTAAAATCGTGGAAATTGGTTTGCAAGAATTGTTAGCCGCTGGTGCTCATTATGGGCATTTAACCCGCCGATGGAATCCCAAAATGAAACCTTACATCTTTATGGAAAAGAATGGGATTCATATAATAGATTTAAATAAAACAAAAAGACTACTTGCTGTTGCCGCTGATGAAATGGAAAAAATTGCAGCTGAAGGAAAAAAAGTCCTCTTCGTCGGTACAAAACAGCAAGCAAAAGATATTGTTAAAAGGGAAGCTCAAAGATGTGGAATGCACTGGGTAAGTGAAAGATGGCTTGGTGGTATGTTGACTAACTTCACCACAATTCGAAAGTCAATC
>JBNAWO010000027.1:0-17012 GCA_049699815.1 Ignavibacteria bacterium
ATCATTTGGCGTTAAAGATTTTTTACTGAACAATTCATTAATTACCTGATCCAAAATTCTAATACTTCCTTCAGAATAATCAAGCATTTTATCGAAAGTTGTCATCACCATTTCGGTGCAAATTTGTGCTTCTCTTAACATCTTCTTTTGCAATTGTTCATCTTGAAAGTCAGGAACATAGGGTGGAGTTTCAGCAGTGGATGTTTTTTTCGTATCCACGATAAAATAAATGGTTATTCCTATAACCATTACCATTAAAATTATGATTATGATAAACATTACTCTATGTAAACCCCCATATTTAAGAATTTTTCTACACGCATTTCGATGAGTTTATCAATTTTAATTTTCTTCAATTTATTTAACTCATCAATTAAAGCTTCCTTAAGAATTAAAGCAGCTTGTTCAGGATTTCGATGCGCACCCCCACGAGGTTCTGGAATTATTCTATCAATGATTTTGAATTGAATCAAATCTTTAGCTGTAAGTTTTAGAGCTTCGGCTGCTTGTTCTTTGTAATCCCAGCTGCGCCATAAGATACTTGAGCAAGATTCTGGCGAAATAACCGAATACCAACAATACTCAAGCATTAAAATTCTATCTCCAACACCAATTCCAAGTGCACCACCCGAAGCACCTTCACCAATTATCACAACAATAATTGGAACACGAAGTTTTGACATTTCAAAAAGATTTCTTGCAATTGCTTCAGCTTGTCCCCTTTCCTCTGCTTCAATTCCAGGATAAGCACCTGGAGTATCTAAAAAAGTTATTACTGGCTTATCAAATTTCTCAGCAAGTTTCATCAACCGCAGAGCTTTACGATACCCTTCGGGATTCATCATTCCAAAATTTCTATAAAGATTGGATTTTGTGTCTCTCCCTTTTTGCTGACCGATGAGCATAACTGTTTCGCCATTAAGTTTAGCAAAACCACCAACCAGTGCTTTATCATCTCCGAAGCAACGATCCCCATGAAGTTCAATAAAATCGGTTGTCATTTTCTGGATATAATCAAGTGTGTAAGGTCTTTCTGGATGACGAGCAATTTGAACAATTTGCCATCGACTTAAATTATTATAAATTTGATCCTGAAGTTGCTGAACCTTTTCTTCAAGACTTTTAATTTCTTCTTCAATGTCGAGTGTATCGGAGAGTTTTTTCATCTCCTGAATTTTTTGTTCGAGTTCAATTATTGGTTTTTCAAAATCCAGTATTGTTTTTGGCATAATTACCTCAAATAATTTTGAATTGTCTTAATCAAGATTTCAATATCAAGCCAGATGTTTTGATTTTTGGCATAATAAATGTTTAATCGTTCTATTTCTTCTTCAGAAAGATTTTTATTTTCATTGATTTGAACAATTCCAGTAAGTCCTGGTTTGCCAAGATAAATATTCGATTCTCTACTCCCAATAGGTCTACCAACAAAACTGTATTTTCCTCCAAGAACTTTGAATAAATATAACAAATTATTCCACTTCTTAGAAACAAGATATCGAATTAAGAAAAAAGGATAAAGAGTAAATAACAAAAATATTCCAAGCACAATATCAAAAGTTCTTTTGATAAATCGATGAATTGGCATCGAAATATTGTATTCAATTTCAATTAATGGGAGTTCGTTTAATTCAAGAACATCCTTTTTGCTAATTATGAAATCGTAATTTTGGTCTGCAAGATGAAAATGAATGTTTTGATTCTGATTTTCTGATACAATTGAAAGAATTTTATTGTATGGAAGAAAATCTGATGCAAAGATTACCTCAGTGATTCCTTTATCTCGTATGATTTTTCCGAGGTTATCAATGCTTCCAATTATTTCGACATCGTTAATTTTTTCACCAATTCTCCTACGATCTCGATCAATAAAACCTACAACATCATAATAGTAATTATAAGATTTTCTTAATCGATTGAGCAATTCAACTGCTGCTTCGTTTGTTCCTACAATTAAAGTATTTGCCTCAAAAAGCGATTGCCGGGAATCTTTTGGATACTTGAAAATTATTTTTATTAGAATTCGCCAACCAGGAAGCAAGAAAAATAAAAACATATATGTAATTAAAAGTATTGCTCGACTGAATGCGTAATCTTTGAAAAAATAAGTCAATGAACTTGTGAACAAAAAACTAATTAGAAGTGAAAGATAAAGTTTTGAGATTGGTAAATTTTTAATTTGATATGAACCAATCAAGTACGCAATTAATATAAAACTCCCAGCTGGCACGATAAAAACTACTGGATAAGCATAATCAGGGAAACCACTGAAACCAGAAATTTTAATGTAAATTAATTCAGAGATAAGAACTGAAAAATTAAACAACAAATAATCAACGATCATTGCAATTAAGATCAATGATCTTTTTCCTATGAAAGCAAGAAAACTTCTTAAATTAATTGCTGCTTGAAGGATTAATTCAATGACCCAGCTTCCTGAAAAATGTTTTCTGACAAAAAGCCGCATCGCATCATAAAAGTGTTTTAGCTCATCGATATTGCTCCTTTTTGTACTTTCACCTTTAAAATGAATTATTTGAGTTGAATGAACATAATAAACTTTGTAACCAGCTTTTTTTACACGATAACAAAAATCTAAATCCTCTCCATACATAAAAAAAGTCTCATCAAGTCCGCCAATTTTTTCATAAACTTCTCTTCGCAAAAACATAAACGAACCGCTTACAGCATCAACCTCGTATGATTGATTTTCATCAAGATAAGTAAGATTATATTTGGCAAATAATTTCGAATGAGGAAAGAGCTTACTTAAACCGGTAATTTTTGTAAATGCAACCCAGGGAGTTGGAAAACTTCTTCGACAGGCTAATTGAAATGTTCCATCAGGATTTAAGATTTTACATCCAGCCAATCCAACCTCAGGATGACTTTCCAAAAAATCGATCATAACTCGAAAAGTATCTTCCTCTACAATTGTATCTGGATTAATCAAGCAGATGTACTTGCCTTGAGAAACTTTTAAGCCCAGATTATTTGCTTTGCTAAAACCTAAATTGATTTTAGATTCAATTAACCTTATTTCGGGGAATTTTTTTTTAATTAACTCAACGCTTCCGTCATCGGAGGCATTATCTACAATTATAATTTCGCTATTGATTTTCTCGGTGGCTCTCTTAATAGATAGTAAACAATTTTGCAGAAATGCCTTTACATTGTAATTTACTATTATAATTGAAAGTTCTTTCATATTAACGCAATAACCCAATACAACTTTGAATTCTTAATTTCCAGACCATCCAGGCAGCTTCGAAAACAATTTTTTTATTCATCTTAGATTTACCTTTAACTCTATCAGTAAATACAATTGGCATTTCACAGACCTTAAATCCTTTTCTATAAGCTTTAAAATTCATCTCTATCTGAAAAGCATATCCATTCGATCTTATTTTATCCAAATCAATTGCTTCTAAAACTTTCCTTCTGAAACACTTAAAACCACCTGTCGCATCTTTGATGGGCATTCCGGTTATATACTTTGTATAAAGATTAGCAAACACACTAAGGAACAATCTACTAAGTGGCCAATTTAAAACTCTAACACCATCAATATATCTTGAACCAATCACCAGATCACAATCTTGAATTTTCTTCAAAAAATTTTTTATCTCTTTTGGTTCGTGAGAAAAATCAGCATCCATTTGTAAAATGTATTCGTAACCTTTACTCAAAGCAAATTTAAACCCTTCAACATAAGCAGTACCAAGACCAGCTTTTTTTGGCCTTGTCATTAAAAAAATATTCTGATTTGTTTTTTGAAATTCACGAACAACATTTGATGTCCCATCAGGTGAATTATCATCAACAATTAGAATATCAATTTCGCCATTCGTTCTTTTCAAAATTTCCGGAATGAGTTTCTTGATATTTTCTGATTCATTGTAAGTCGGAATTATTACAATTGCTTTATTCATTATGAATAAAATTCCTTAATTGAATTTGTGATATACTCAATTTCTTCTATTGTTAAATCAGGATGCATCGGGAGAGAAAGAACTTTTTTTGCAGTTTCTTCGGCAATTGGCAATGAGCCTTCTTCGGCAAATCCACGAAATGCTGGCTGAAGATGCAAAGGAATTGGATAGTGAATTGCTGTGGGGATATTTTTATTAGCTAAAAACTTTTGCAGTTCATCTCTATTTTCAACTTTAATCGTGTATTGATGAAAGATATGTTTTGAATATTCTTGATAAGTTGGAGTAATAACTTGATTTAAATCTTTTAATTTTTCTGAGTATAAATTTGCGTTTTGAATTCTCTGATTATTCCACTCGTCAATATATTTTATTTTAACATTTAAAATTGCAGCCTGGATGGCGTCAAGTCTCGAATTCATTCCAAGTCTTTCGTGAACATAACGAACTTTTGAACCGTGATTTGCAATCATTCTAACTTTTTCATGAATTTCATCATTATTTGTAACAACCATTCCACCATCACCATAGCAACCAAGATTTTTGCTGGGGAAAAAGCTGATGCAAGCAACATCACCAAATGAGCAAACTTTTTTGCCTTTGTATTCAGAACCAAATCCTTGAGCTGAATCCTCAATTACAAAAAGATTATATTCTTTAGCAATCGAAAGTATTTCATTCATCTCAGCTGGATTACCATAAAGATGAACTGGAAGAATAGCTCTTGTTTTTGATGTGATTTTCTCTTTAATTTTTTTTACATCAATATTATATGAAACTGGATCGATATCCACATAAACAGGCTTAGCACCGAGCATAACTATCGTTTCTGTTGTTGCAACAAAAGTAAAAGGAGTTGTGATTACTTCATCGCCTATACCAATTCCAAGAGCCATCAAAGCGATTTGAAGAGCATCAGTTCCGTTTGCAACTCCAACAGCGTATTTTACTCCAAGATATTCCGATGCTGATTTTTCAAATTCACTGACTTTTTTTCCCAGAATAAATTGAGTTGAGTTAATCACTTCTTGAATTGCATTATCAATTTCTGGTTTGATTTTTTCGTATTGTCTTTTAAGATCAACCATTTGAATGTTCATTTTGATACCTCAATTTTTAGTTTTTTATTTTATCAGATTTAATATGAAACTTAATTTTTGTATTTAATCTATTCACTCTTCGATAAAAGAAAGAAAATTTTACTATTAAATTCGTAATAGGATAATATTTAATTAAAATAATTAATCTTGAAAATGTCCTTTTCCAAAAAGAACCACAAAAATTGTTCTGAAAAGAATCTTCAAATCCATTTTTAGTGAAATATTTTCAATATAATATAAATCATACTGGAGCTTTTTCTTTACATCTTCAATTGATTCATCGTACTTATGTTTTACTTGAGCCCAGCCAGTAATTCCTGGTTTTACTTTTAATCTTCTTTTATAAAGAGGAATTTCTTGCGAAAGTTTTTCGACAAAGTAAGGTCTTTCGGGTCGAGGACCCACAAGGCTCATCTCACCACGAAGCACATTAATAAATTGTGGGATCTCATCAAGTCTGAATTTTCGAATTATTCTTCCTACACGAGTGATTCTTGGATCGTTTTTTGTCGACCAAACTGGTCCTGTGTGTTTCTCAGCATCTTTATACATTGAACGGAATTTATAAATCTTAAATTCCTTACCATCTTTACCCACACGAATCTGTTTGTAAAAAACAGGTCCTTCTGAATCAAGTTTTATTGCAATTGCAACTAAAAGTGTAATCGGTAATGTGACAATTAAAATTATCAATGAAAAAACAATGTCCATCAATCTTTTAATTTTTCTTTCCCAGACAGGCATCAATTGAGGATTGACTTCGATTAATGGGATTCCATAGAGCTGATTTGTTCTTGCCTGTCCGCTTATAATTTCATAAAGGTCAGGTACAATCTTGATTGTTAAATCATTGAAATCACATTTTGCAATGACATCAAGCATTAAATCGTGTTCATGCTTATCCAATGCGATGATAACTTCTTTAATATTGTGTTTATCTACAATATTTTTAATTTCATTAATAGTGCCCAGAATTTTCCCGTTGTCATTATTTACAATTTTATTTTCGTTAACAAGTACAAAACCAATTATATCAAGTCCAAGAGCTTTTGCTTTATTAACATCTCTTTCAACTTCTCTGGCTTTTTCATTGTAACCTATAATCACAGTATTTCTTCTGCCAATTCCTTTAAGAAGAAGTTTTCGCTGCAAACTCCTCACAAAAATTCTTCCTGAACCAACGAACAAGAGAAATATTCCCCAGTAAATAAATATCAAATATCTTTGAGTTGAGCCAGCTGGTGCAGATAAATCATCAATAAAGATCAGGAAGAAAAGAATCATCACACCTATGAAGGAGGTCTTAAAAAGTAGTGTCAACTCATCAAAACGAGATGCTGCAAACCAGGTCCTGTACATTCCTACAAAAAGAAAAATCAAGAACCAGTAGAAATAAATCACAAGCATTGGTAAAACAAATTCAGGTCTTGAGATCAATTGAAACCAACCTGTCTCGACTCTGAAATAAAAATAAACGATGTAAGCAAGATTGATTGATATGAAATCGGTTACAAGCAATAAGATTTTTTCTAAAGATTTAGACATATTTTATCTCGGTGTTGACTGCCAGATTAATGAATGTTTTTTTCGTATGAATTTTATGAAACCAATTAAAAGCGCAAGATTAGTGATTAAAAAATAGTAGATAAGAGAAATTATTCCAATCCTCATTTTTAATTTTGAAAGTAAAAATCCAATCAATCCAAGAATGTAAATAATTAGTTGGAAGTAAAACAAATATTTGAAAAGAGAATTATACTCTATTAAAAAACAGTTTATGATAAAAATAAGGATCAAAATTAATGGTAAAAACCACCTTATAATTTTATGCGACCAAAAAGCATAAGTCAAAATTAAATTTTTATTGAACAAAAAATTTTTAAAGAAAGTAATGGTTTGAAAATTTGTCGCAGAAAACCTGACTTTCCTTCGGAATTCGGTTTTAATATCGTGTGCAACAAATTCATATGCAACTGAATCTTTTTCATATAAAAACAGATAACCTTTTTTAATTACATTAAGAGAAATATAAAAATCATCAGTTACTGGTTTATCTAAAGGGACTTTCACAAACAGAGATTTTCTAATTGCAAAAATTCCACCATTTGCTCCAATTAGAATTCCCAGTTTGCCTTCAGATATTTTTAAGAAGGTCTCGTATTCCCAATATCTTTTCTCTTCAACTCCTTCTTGTAAATGTTGACTTGTTTCGATTAGTTCAAGTCTACCACTTACTCCACCAACTCTCTTGTCTTTAAAGTGTTTAACAAGATTTTTAATTGCTTCTTTATGAAATTCAGTGTTTGCATCCGTAAATATTAAAATTTCATTTTTAGCGTATTCAACCAGCTCATTTAAAACTCCAGCTTTACCACGACGAATATTAAAAATAAAAACTCGTAACTGGGGGGTTGTTTTTTCAAGACTTTCCAGAATTTCATTTGTTTTATCATTTGAGCAATCTGAACCTACAAGTATTTCGATTTTGCTTAAATCGTAATTCGAATTCAAAATATTAAGAATTCTTTTTTGAATTACTTTTTCCTCGTTATATGCAGAAATCAGAATTGATACCGGCGGTTCATAATCAGTAAAAATTGAAATCTTTTGACTTAAAATTAATGATAAAATATATGCAACAACTGGATATAGAATATATGAATTCAGAACGAGGAGAATTAAAAAGCAAAATATGTAAACCAAAAATATCTGCATTAATATATCTTTTTTTTGATTGTATTAATAACTTTAAAAAAAGATTTAATCATATTCTCTTTTGAATATATCTTCGAATGTTGAATCGATTTTTCACACATCTCATTATAAAAATCTTTTTCAGAATTCAATTTAATTATTGAACCAATCATTCCATCTACATCATTCGGATTATGAAGGAAGGCAGAACTGTTTAAAATTTCTCTTAAAGCATCACAATTCGATGCAATCACGGGAGTTCCACAAGCCATTGCCTCAATTGGTGGTAAACCAAAGCCTTCAACAAATGATGGAAATAAAAAAATGAACGCTTTATTGTAAAGCAATAGCAATTCTTCGTCATTTACTTGTTTTAGCCAGATGACTTTATCTATTAATTCAAATAATTCTTTCTCAAATACTTCAAATCCAAAACCCTGCTTCCCAGCTAAGACTATTTTCAATTCTTTATCAATCAGGTCAATTCTTTTTGCAATCTCAAGAATAGCTTTTATATTTTTTCGTTTCTCCAGAACTCCAACATACAATAAAAATTTTGGTGGAAGCATTAATGAGCTCTTCTTTTCAAGAAATTCTAATTCCGCTAAATCTAATTTTCGAAATCTATCTGATACAGTATTATAAACAACTTTGACTTTTGCTTCATCAACTCCAAAATAATCACAAATATATTTTTTAGATGTGTTCGAAATTGTAATAATCAAATCAGAAGCTTGAATAGAAGAAGGTAAATATAACCTCAAAAAATTTTTATAAGAAAATGGGAAAAATTCTGGATGAGTTAAAGGCATTATATCATGAACGATGGATATTTTCTTTAAATTTTTGATCTCTTTTGTCGGGACTAAAATATTTGGTCCAATCAATAGATCAATTTTCTTTTCAATTAATTGCGAAGGTAAAATCAAATTCAACCAGACTGGCGTAAAGATTTTGGAATTAATGAATGGTTTGTTCAATGTCGCGTAATGATAGAAATTATTTCGAATATGATTTTGAGGTTTATTTGTGAAGATAAAATATTCATTTTGTTGGTCGTAAAATGGAATTTCTTCAAGAATATTGATTAAATATCTTCCTATTCCAGTCATTGATCTTTCAAGTACTCTCCCATCGAAGGCAATTCTCATGAGTTCGATACCCAACCAAATTTATTTTCAAGAATTAATCTTGTAATTACATAAATAACGCAAAAATCAAAAACAAAATACAACCATGTAATCAGCGGGATGAAGAACGAAAAAATTATGATAATCACAAACATTCCATAAACTGAAACTGTGTGAAGATTGGGATTGGATTTCATCTTATAATATAAATGGGAAATGAAAAATCCCATCAAAAATGGAAAAATAAAACTTCCTAAAATTCCAAAATCTCTATAAAAAATAAAGAAGCTTGTGTATGTATTATAAAAAGGCGAAAGCAAATGAGGAAAGTCTGAGATAAAAAAATGTTCTTTTAAAGTGTGTTTTAAACCAGAAATTGCTGTAATAAAATCAAATGTATAAAGACCATAAGTGTGTGATTCTAATTTTTCAACGGCAAATGCAAAATTCTCTACGCTCATCACAAGGTACATATATGGTTCAGTTATCACTGCATATTTTAGACTGGTTTTCATATTTGATATGTAATGGAGATAATAGATGAATAACTCACTTTCTCGAAGTGTTGAAAGACCAAAGATTATGAGAATTAAAGGAATTGCAAATAAAAGGAAATTTTTAAAATTAAATTTTGTTGTTCCATAATAAATGAAAACCAAACTTAAAATCATACCAATTACAAGACTAAATCTTTGATAAAGTAAGAAAAAACTTCCGAAGGTCATTAAAGCAATTAAAAACAAAATTAATTTTCTTGGTGCATTCTTAAATTTAATCCAGTACACAACAACCAGATAAAGGATTAATGGAGTGAGATGAATGAAAAGTCCAAATCCAAAAATTCCCCACCCAACTCTTGTGAAATTAGGATGAGCAGTAAAGGCAGGAATATATCCTACAATCATCCAGATTATTATATATGAAATAATATAAATCAAAAATAAAATTGATGTCCAATAATAAAGTTTGCTTTCATCGATTGAATCTGAATTGGCTATTTTCTTTCTTGAATTATCCAACGAATAGGCAGGGCTCAAAAACTTCAAAGCATAAATCACATAATTTCCGAGCAAGAAAGAAAGTAAAGATAGCCCCACGATAAACCAGCTATATTCACTCCATTCAAATTGATAATAACTTAATTTTAATTGAGATAGAAAGAGAACTACCAACCAAATAATACTGAAAAGTCTTGCTGGTGAAAATAAGTCACTATTCTTACTGAAAAAAGTAAGCAAAACAAAAATGAGAAGAGTCAAAAATATCAGAGTTAAAGTGTCCATTTAATCAAATCGAAGTTTTTTTCAATATCGAAACTAATATATTTTTTTCATTTTCTTTGAGATAAAAAGAATAAATCGCAATGAAGTAAAATATTCCAAATAAAACAATCTGAAATACAAAATTAATGTTTATAAATTCTTTTAATAACCAAACCATAACTGTAGAACCAAAGATTGAAATGAAATTTTTTATGTCGAATAACCAGTGTCGAAATTCTTTTTCCACAAATGAAAAGTAGATTATTGCAACAATTAAGTTTACTATCAGAGAGACAAAAGCTGCACCATTTACGCCGTATCTTGGAATTAAATAAAGATTTAAAACAATATTAAGTAGAGTTGCAACTATTACAGTCCACATTCTTATTTTCTGTCTATTCGAAGTCGTTAACATCAGCGCAAAAGGTTCAAGTAAAAATCTGACAAACAAAATTAAACTAAAAATTTTCAAGACCATTATTGATTCACCGAAATTCTTCAGTCCATAAATTAAACTGATTATTTCTGTGGAATAGAAAAACAAGATAACTGAGATTGGAATAATCAACATTATCAAAATTCTACCCATTGAACTCCCTAAGGAAAACCAATCAGTTCTTGATTGATAATAAAGTCTTGAAAGTGTCGGTGTTAGTGAATTAATCAAAATATCCGGAATAACGAGGGGAAGCATAATCAACTTAAAAACTGATTGATAGATTCCAACAGAATATTCCCCGCTGATTTTCGCAAGGAGCAAAGTATCGATTTGAAAAAACAAATAACTAAAAACAAGATGAACTCCAAAAATCAGAGTTTTACTTTTCAAAACTCCTAAATCAGAGAAATTAATTTTAAATCTGAATGTTTTATCAAGACTTTGCAAATAAAAGAAACTAAATAAAACTCCAATGACTCGAGTCAGAACAAAGATTGAAGCTACATACATTAAATCTAATTTCAGAAAGAGAATAATAATAGCAAGTATGATCAATGAAATATTCGAGATTAGAGAGACTCTTGTCTCAAAAATAAATCGTTCATACCCTCTAAATATTCCAAATAAAAAGTTATTTAAAGAAGTAAAGAATAGATAAAATCCAAAAACAAAAATTAATTCAAACGATTTTCTCCCAATTGGAAAAATTTGGGAAGAAACTAACATTAAAATAGTTGCTGAAATTACAAAGATTAATTTAATACCAAAAAGTTTTTCAATAATTTCTTTCTTCTTATCTGGATTTGATGCAATCTCTGTAATCAATAAAACATCCAAACCGAAATCAGCAAAGATTATGAATGTAGTAGATAGGGCATGAGCAAAAGTGAATATTCCAAATTGCTCAGGACCATATATTCTTGCAAGTATCCAAAAGAGAAAGACATTAGAAAACAGTCTTGAGAAAATCGTAATCGTTGAGTAAAAAGTATTTTTTTTTACTAATGAAAAATTACCCGACATCTTTCCTGATCAATGCCTCATATATTCTTATAAGTTTTTGATAATAACTTTCAGCATCAAAATTACTTTTTGCAAAAGCGTAGGAATTCCTGGATAAAATTTCGTATTCTTCATCTGAAATCTGTTTTGATTTCTTTAAAATCTTAATAAGACTTTTAACATTTTTCAATTCAAACTTAAATCCATTTCTAGAATTGTCTAATAGCTCACTTAAACCACCGAGACCAGATGTAATGATTGGCTTACTCAATGAAAGAGACTCAACAGCAGACATAGGTAAATTTTCATAACATTCAGATGGAATTATAACATATTCAGAATTTTTAATTATGTTTTTTAGATCTTCACCTGTTTTAAATCCCAGATCAAAAATATTTTTGTTCAGATTAAAATCATCTATTTTTTTTGAAAATTCCCCTCGCCCTAATAGAATTAATTTGTATTCTGGCAATTGCTGAAATGCATTAAGTAAAGTAAACAATCCTTTTTCTCGATCATATCTTCCAAAGTATAAAAAGTAATTTCCTCGAATAATCTTATCGTCAAAATTTAGATTGAAATTGTATAAAACATAAGCCTTATCGTTCAACTCAGGATAAAATTCCAAAAATTTTTGCTTGGTAAAATTACTAACAAAAAGATAAGCATCGAAAAATTTTTTGTGAGATAAGAAAAAATCTCGCAAATAACTCTCAAAAACTACAACCGAACTTTTAAATCTACCACCAGGATGACAGGAATTAACAATTCCCTGATAATACTTCCTTGTTTTACATTTCTCACAAATTTCTCCTTTGCCGTTTACCATAATTCCAACTGGACAGAGCAATCTAAAATCGTGGATTGAAGCTACAATTGGGATTTTGAATTTTTTAATCGCTGGTAGTATGGAAAACGAAATTCCACCGACTAAATTATGAATATGAACAATATCTGGTTTTTCTTTTTCTAAAATTTCATTTATGAATTTTTTTGCATAGATCGAATAAAATCGATTAAAAAAAAATTCGTTTCTTGGAATAGTAAAATCAACCAATGGCGAGTTCTTTTCACCGAAATCCATTGAAAGTGTTTTAACCCAATGCCCTTTTGATTTTAAAAGAGAAACAAGATTAAAGAAAACTGATTCAGCACCACCACGATTAAATGAATAATTATTAATCTGTAGAATTTTCATTTATGATCATTGCTTCTTAAATCTTAGCCAGCTGGTCAAACTTTCATAAGAGGATGGATCCTGTACTTTTAGTTTTTCAAACATTTCTCTTGTAAATACAATAAATAATCCCAATAGAAGAGCAGAAACAAATCCAATTAGGAAGTAAATTCTGATTCTTGGTTTTGCTTTCTTTTCTGGTGGCCCTGCTTTGTCAAGGACAAGAACGCTTGGTGTATTTCTAACTTCTTCAACTTTTGCCTGCTCGTATAAAGGTTGAATGAATTCAAGAATTTTGTATTGGATTTCTAAATTTCTATAAATCTTAAGATAATCATTTGCAAGTTTTGGTGCGGTCTTAAATGGAATCAGCAATTTTACATCTTTCTGAGAGGCATCAGTACCTTGATTAAGTTGTTCAATTTTTTTTCTTAATTCATCAAGATTTGTTTTTGCTAATTTGGCAAGTGGATGATCACTGCCATAGTTTTGTTTTACAACATTGTATTCAACTTCTTTCTTATACATTTCAAGATAAATTTCCGCCATTGACTTTACAGTAGCTTCGAGTTGTTCAGGAATTGCCATCACACCATACTTTTGCTGAAATTCCTTCATTGCTGTTTCCAGACTGTCTATATCCCGTAAATTTTGAAGATATCTCTTTTCAATAAATTCACGGTTTGCTTTTGCGTTTGTAATGCTTAGTTGTGTATTGACTTCATTTAATCTTTCTACAAGATAATTGGCAATCTCAGCACATTTTTTTCTGTCCTTTGAATAAACGGTTATAGTTAAATTACCCTCTTCTTGAATTTCAAGTTCTAAATTCTTCTGCCATTTCTTAACAACATCTTCATAATAATCATCTTCCATATTGTATTCTTTTCTAAGATCAAATTTTTTGATCACATCATCAGTAATTGTTGCGCTCTTAAGAATTGCAATATATTTATCAAGTTCAGTCGGACCGCCAGTCAGAGCAGAAAGTCCTCTCGCTGCTCTCGAAGTTCCAAAACTTTTAGTGAGATTTGAAAGACCTGTTAATGTAGAAAGTAAATCATTTCTTTCAGCAGGAAGGACAGAAACAGTGGCTTTATACCATTTAGGTAAAAGTAAAGCTGTGACCGTTGCACCCAAAGTTATTACTGAAATAAAAACCAGTAAGAAAACTCTGTATTTAACTACTACCAATAAAAAGTTAACAAAAGATTTTCCAATTGTCATTTCTTGATTTTCTTTCATTCATCACCTCAGGCTATTTCTTCAAAAGTAAAATTAGAGTAGTCACTATCCCTGTCACTATACTTCCTACAAAACCAATTCTTTCAATATAATAATCAAAATCACGAATAGGTTTTTTGGGCACCCAGATAAAATCACCTGGTTCTATTTGTACTTGTTCATTCTCTGTTAATTTTATCCAGGCTCTTGATTTTCCTTTAATTAAATAAATTTCGTCTTTGGCTGTTTCTCCAAGACCACCAGCCAGCTCAATATAATAATGATAATCTTTGCCAGGTACATATCTCACATAACCGAAATTATTTACCTGTCCGAACACATAAATTAAATTAACTTTTGGAGGAACAAAGATATAATCGCCATCTTTTACTATAAGCGTATCTGGATCAACAATTTCAGATTTAAGTTTTGTAAAATCATAAGCGACAACACCACGAGAAAAACGAAGCTTATTATCAATCAAGAAGTTCAATGAGTCTTCTTCTTTTATATTAGCCATTCTTCTCATCATTAGTTCCTCAAATTCTTCGGAGAAGAAAATAGATCGAAAAGCATTGGCACCACGAATTAATTCTGTTCGAGACAAATCAGCTGTTTCTCTTATGCCACCAACTTGCTTAAAAGCTTCACGAAGCGGCAGTCCATTTTTGGGAAGAATAATCGTTCCCGGCTGATTTACTTCTCCAGCAATGTAAGCAGTGTAATCATTTCTTTGAGGAGCTATACCTAAAATTCTGACTCTATCACCTCTTTGTAATTTAAATTGAGGATCAAATGGCAGACGCATAATTGTATCGAGTTCACCATCGTATGTCAATCTGTAAACTTCCATCTCTTTGACATTTTCATAAGCAGGATCCAGACCTTGAGCTAAAATAATTGCATCCTCAACTCTGTCACCTTCCATAAATTGAAATCGATTTGGATTATTCACTGCGCCTTCAATTCTTATGAAATCTTTGAACTCGTCATATTTTGGAAAAATTAAAACATCGTCATTTTTCAAGTAAGGATTGTGAGAAAAATCGCCTGTTAATCTAAACTTTTCTAAATCAATTTTTAAAATTTCACCATTTGCTCTTTTAAGTGTTATATCCCTTCTTGGGTATTTTTCAATTTCCCTTAGTACCGCAGTCAACTTCTGTTCGTACTGTGGATCCTGTGGATTAATCATACCGACCATTTGAGCTTTACCAACTGAAAACATCCTTGTAACAAATTGGTCTACTCTCTCATTCGGCGATGCAGTAAAAGTTCCATTAACAATAAAATTTCCACCAATGGTCACGCTTATCGGTGTAGTAATGACTGATGATTGTAACTTGTCTTGAGCAATAGTTTGCCCTAAAAGAAATAAAGGAATCAAAAGAATAAAAGCTGAACCAATTCCTAATGCTCTCATAACTCTTTTCTCTTATATATTAATTCAAAAGTTCAACAATTTTCGAAGTAATTCTTTCAGCAGCTTTTCCATCCCATAGTGGAGGAATTTGAGAATTTTTGGGTGGATTATTTATTGTATTAAAACACTCTTCTGCTATCCTATTATATTCTGTCCCAATTAACTTATTTGTTCCGATCTCCGCGGTTATTGGTCTCTCCGTATTTTTTCTTAAAGTCAAACATGGAATTTTCAAATAAGTAGTTTCTTCTTGAATTCCACCAGAATCAGTAAGAACAATCAACGAATTTTTGACCAGCTTTATGAAACTAATATAACCAACGGGTTCAACTAATAAAATATTTGGATGTTCATAATCAGCGTTGCTTGATTGTAAAGATTTTTTCGTGCGTGGATGAATTGGAAAAACTATTTTATACTTCTCGGCAATCTTCTTAAACTGATCGAATATCTTTACAAGATTATTTGGTTCATCAACATTGCTCGGTCTGTGTAAAGTTACAACAATGTACTCATTGGGATTAAGATTTAATTCCTCAAGTATTTTCGATTTTTCAATTTTGGGAAGATAATTGACAAGCGAATCAATCATTGTATTTCCAACAAAGAAAATTTTATCGTCACTAATACCTTCGTTCTTGAGATTCTCAATTCCACTTTTCTCAGTCACAAATAAATAATCAGCGATTTGATCTGTTAATAATCGATTAATTTCTTCCGGCATCGTTCTGTCAAAACTTCTAAGTCCAGCTTCTACATGTGCGACTTTAACTCCAAGCTTAACTGCCACAAGACTACAAGCAATTGTTGAATTTACATCGCCTACTACAATTACCAGATCAGGTTTTTCATTTAATAAAACTTTCTCAAACTCAATCATAATTTTCGCAGTCTGTTCAGCATGCGAACCTGAACCTACACCAAGATAAAAATTAGGTTGCGGAAGTTCGAGTTCTTCAAAGAAAATTTTTGACATATTCGCATCATAATGCTGGCCAGTATGACAAATTAAGTGCTGAACATCATCTGAATATTTTAGAAATGCACGATGAATGGGTGCAACTTTCATATAATTTGGCCTTGCACCAACAACAGAAATTATTTTCTTCAAACTGAATATCCTTTCTTTGCTCCCGAACCAAGTAGAACAATTTTTTCTCTAAATTTCTTAACATTTTTTGTTGCGTTCCTAGTATCAATTACTTTTTTTGAATTCTGAACTATGAAATCATAATCATAGTTTGAGTGATCTGTCGTAATTACTACAAGATCCATTTCTTTAAGTAATTTCTTTGTCAAATTAATTGATTTTAAATTCATTCCATTAACTTCAATTTCAGGTACATATGGATCGTTATAACATAAATTCAATCCATCAAAATCTTTAAGAAGCAATTCCATTATCTTAATAGCTGGTGAGTGGCGTGTATCATCAACATTTTTTTTGAATGCGGCACCTAAAAATAAGATTTTAGAATTTTGAATTGATTTATCAGTCAAACTGATTTCTCTTAAAATCATATGCTTAACATAAAACGGCATATTTTCATTAGTCTCTGCAGCAATTCGTATAAAGTGAGTTACAAAATCATAGGAACGAGCTTGCCATTCAAGATAATATGGATCTAT
>JBNAWO010000027.1:17022-25519 GCA_049699815.1 Ignavibacteria bacterium
TACAATGACCACCAATTCCAGGACCTGGATAGAAAGGCATAAATCCAAAAGGTTTTGTCGACGCAGCATCAATAACTTCCCAGATATTTATTCCTCCCATTCGATCGCAAAGCAAAGCCATTTCGTTTACGAGTGCAATATTTACACTTCTAAAAATATTTTCAAGAAGTTTTTCCATTTCAGCAACTTTTGGATTGGAAACTTTAACAACTTTCTCAATAATCTGTGAATTTGCAAGCGCTGCAAGTTCTGTACATTTTTTGGTTACACCACCGACAACAATTGGAGTATTTTTTGTTGTCCAGATTTTATTTCCAGGGTCAATTCGTTCTGGAGAGAATGCCAGATAAAAATCTTTTCCAACTTTTAGTCCGGTCTTTTCTAAAATTGGTTGAACCACACCCTCTGTTGTATTTGGAAAAGTTGTACTCTTCAAAATTACGAGATGGTCTTTTCTCAATCCTTTGGCAATTTCAATTGCCGCTTGTTCAATAAAGGAGATGTCGGGATCTTTGTTTTCGGTAAATGGAGTTGGAACACAAATATATATTACATCTATCTCTGGAATTAATGAGTAATTATCATAAGCAACTAATAATCCTCTTTCTATAACTTTCTTTACATCCTTATCATCAACATCTTGAATATAATTTTCACCCTTATTTAATTTTTCGACTTTCCACTTCGAAAGATCGATACCAATTGTTTTAAAACCTTTTAAAGCAAATTCAACAGCCAGTGGTAATCCAACATATCCTAGACCTACCACTCCAATTATAGCTTTTTTCGATTTTAATTTTTGTTCAAGATTTTTCATCTATCTTTCCTCATACCATTTTTTGTAATAGTTAAGATAATCTCCGGAAATTATTTCTTTCCACCAGGATTGATTTTGGATATACCATTTTATTGTTTCTTTAATTGCAGTTTCAAATGTATGAGCGGGTTTCCAGCCGAGTTCTGTTTTGATTTTAGTTGCATCTATTGCATATCTTCTATCGTGACCAGGTCTATCTTTTACAAATGTTATTAAAGAATCATCTTTTCCAAGTTCTTTCAGAATTAATTTAACAATCTCAATGTTTGGTTTTTCGTTTTCAGCACCAATGTTGTAAAGTTCTCCAATTCTTCCATTCTCAAAAACTTTTAGAATTGCTTCGCAATGATCTTCCACATAAATCCAGTCACGAACATTCATTCCATCACCGTAAACTGGCAGAGGTTTGTTATTTAGAGCATTAATTATCATTAAAGGGATTAATTTCTCGGGGAATTGATAAGGACCATAATTATTTGAACATCTCGTAATTAATACAGGAATTCCATAAGTGTGATGATATGCCTTCACTAATAAATCGGCACTTGCTTTTGATGAAGAGTAAGGACTATTGGGAGAAAGTGGAGTTTCTTCAGTGAATTTTCCTTCTGGACCTAATGAACCATAAACTTCATCTGTTGAGATCTGGAGAAATTTTTTTAATTCAAATTGTCTCGCAACTTCAAGAAGAATATTCGTACCTGTTACATTAGTTCTTATAAATTCTTGAGATGAAAGAATGCTTCGGTCGACATGCGATTCGGCAGCGAAGTTTATGATTGAGTCAATCCTTTCTTTTTCTACTATAAAAGCTACAAGTTCATAATTACAAATATCCCCTTTGTAAAATTTGTATCTTGAATCATCTTGAAGATCGACTAAATTTTTCAAATTTCCTGCGTAAGTAAGTTTATCTAAATTTACAATCTCATAATCAGAATTTTTTAAAACATAACGGATGAAATTACTTCCGATAAATCCGCAACCTCCTGTTACAAGTATTTTGGTCAATTTACTCTCCTTCTATTTGGACATAAATCCAATTAAAATTCCAAAGTTAATAAGATGAGTATTTGTCAAAAGATTGTCCGGGAAATTAATAACTGAAAATCTTCTCATAAATTTCCAATCTTCATTTAGTCTAATCAAATATTTATAACTAATTCGTGCAGCAATAAATCTACTTAAACTGTATTCTATACAAATTCCTGGTGAAAAGTGAATTGATTTGTTTTCAAAATTAATTAAAGCCGAAGAAGTATTTGCTTGATTGAAATTCTGGACAATGTCTGAAAAATTTTGTGAACCATCGTAATTGCCCAACTCGATGTAATCAGTTACATTGCCAATCATTATTCCTGGACTGATATTTAAGAGAGAAATTGAGAAAGTATATTCAAGCCCGATGTTCCAGAAATTTTGTTCATATTTTAAAAATCTATGTTGTGAGAGTTGCGTTTCCTTGTCAGCTTGAAATATATTTAGTGAAATTCTTGTATCTGGCAAGATTAGAAAATAAAAGTAACCTATAACTCCACTCGTCCTCAAATTATCTGATAATCCTTTTCCGTTGCTGGTTAAAAAATTTTTATTAAGATTTTCGAAATTGATGAATTGAACTCCACTTGAATAACCAAAGCCAAAACCAAAACGACCTTTCAAGCTTTGTTGTGCAATTAGTTCAAATGTATTGGTAATAAGCAAAACACTAATGATAATCATTAATCTAAACATTAATACAAAGTTAAAGAGGAGTGAAAATTTTATCAATTTTGAAATTGTAATCAATTTCTTACAGAATTATTTTTTAAGCAAAGGGAAAAAACCAAGCAGTTCTTCAATCGAATTTATGATGAAATCAGCATGAGCGAGATATTCTTTGCCCAGAGTCGTTTCAATAGCAATACAGATCATTCCAGCATTTTTTGCAGCTTCAATTCCAAGAGGGGCATTCTCAATTACTACACATTCATTTGCCATCACGCCAAGTTTTTTTTGCGCTTCAAGATAAGGTTCCGGATTCGGCTTAGATTTTCTAAAATTCTCTGCCGTTAAAATTACATCAAATAAAGTTCGTTTATCTTCAGGAATTGCTTTCTCCATATTTTTTCTTGCAGAGGCAGTAACAAGAGCTGTCTTCAAACCACGATTTTTTAATTCCTGAATAGTTTCAAATACATTTGGAAAGTATTTTAATTCCACAATTGATCGATAATATTCTCTCTTTTTATCAATAAAATCGTCCCATTCATTTTCAGGAATATGGATATTGGTTTCTTTCATTAAGATAGGTAAAATTTCTCTTGAGTTTCGACCTTCGTGAAGTAAAACTGTTTGTTCGGAAACTTTTCCACCTCTATCATTAAACATTTTTTCCCAGGCAAGAAAATGATAGTGAAGTGAATCAACTATTACGCCATCCATATCAAATAGAATTGCTTTTATCATAATTGTATCCCAAAATTTTAATTCACTTAAAAATTTAAGAAATAAATTTTAACATCATCTGATGGGGTCATATAGACAAATGAAAATCACAATTTTAATACTTAAAGATAAAAAAACTCCCTACACTTGAAAAAAGCATAGGGAGCGATATGTTTAAGGGAATGTTAAGGGGGGAAACTCAGTCCATCAATTTTCTGAGAAATTCAGATTTATCGTCTTCATCATCTTTGTTCTTTCGTTTCTTAATATCATCCAAAAAATTACTATCGATTTCATTCTGTGTTTCATCTTCATAATTTTTATTGATAGTACCTGTTTGCTTATTGTTTGATTGATCACCTTTGACTCTCCTGATAGTTGGAATATCAAAAATGTCGAGATCACTTGGATCATATATGAGATCATCTGGAATATGATCGGAAGGGGTTAATTCATTTAAAACAATTGCC
The DNA here is from genome assembly GCA_049699815.1 of Ignavibacteria bacterium. Lineage (GTDB taxonomy): Bacteria > Bacteroidota > Ignavibacteria > Ch128b > Ch128b > Ch128b. The sequence continues at coordinate 20,737 of JBNAWO010000027.1, forward strand.
TCATTACTAGTTTTTTTATCATCCTCACTTATGAAAGATAATCCAGTTGTTGGTTCAATTGTTTTTCGAATTTCTCCAGTTTTAGTATAACCAGTTGCAATAATTGTAACCATAACCTCTTCGCCCAGATCATCATCTTTAACAACACCAAATTTTAAAGAGACATTAGGGTTAAGCATATCCTGCAACCGTTTCATTGCTTCAACAATTTCATAATAAGTCATTGACTCAGAACCTGTAAAATTAATAAGGATACTGTGGGAGCGTCTTAAGTCAACTTCTTCAAGTAGAGGAGAACTAATTGCTTTGTTAAATGCTTCAATAACTTTATTTTCACCGCTCGCTCTGCCAATTCCAATTATTGCATCACCACTATCTCTTAAAACCGTTTTGACATCAGCAAAATCAACATTAATAGTTCCGCTCTTTAGAATTAGATCACTGATACCTTTGACTGCATTATATAAAACTTCATTAGGTTTGTCATAGCCGATAAATACAGAAGAGTTTTTATCAATAGCAAGTGGAATGTTATCATTTGGAATTACAATCAAGCTATCGCAGTAGTCACGCAATTCCATAATTCCTTTTTCAGCAATCTTAGTTTTTGGGTTTCCTTCTAGGATCGATGGTTTTGTAACTATACCAACTACAAGTGCACCATTTGATTTTGCAAAACTTGCAACAACTGGCGAAGCACCAGTTCCAGTTCCACCACCTTCTCCTGTTGTAATAAAGACCATTTCGGCACCACTAATTGCTTTCAAAATTTTTTCTTTATCTTCTTCAGCAGCTTTCCTACCGAGTTCAACATTGCCGCCGGTTCCCAGTCCTCTTGTGATAGAAGCACCAATTTGAATTTTGTTTTGTGCAAGACAAGTATTTAGACTTTGTACATCAGTATTTATAGCAATAAATTCCACGCCATTTAAACCGCGTGTAATCATACTGTTAATTGCATTGCAACCACCGCCTCCTACTCCAACTATTTTTATTTTTGCCACTGGTTTATCTTCTTCTTCGGGGGCAATGAAGATTGCATAATTTCTTCTTGGGGGTATGTGGTCAAGACGATTTAGAGACATAAATCCTCCATTGTTTTGTTTGGTTGATTAAAATTCTCTAAAGAAATCATAAACTTTCCTGAAAACTTTGTTTAATGAAATCTTTTTCCTTGCAAATTCTTCTTTCTCATCCTTTATTCCGGAAATCGTTGGAATACCATTCATCAGTAAACCAACAGCAGTAGAAAAAATAGGATTTTCAATTTTCTTCGATAAACCGCCTCCAAGATCAAGAGGAATTCCCATCCGAGCTTGCTTTCCAAAAACTTCTTCAGCCAGTTCAGTACAGCCCTTCAACTGTGAACCACCGCCAGTCAGGACAAACCCGGCTCTAATTTGATCTTTCAAATTAGCTTTCTTCAATTCATTATCAATCATTATAAATAATTCTTTCATTCTCAAATGAATAATTTCGGTGAGAACACTTAATGAGATTGTGACCTGGCGAACCGGACTAACACGAACAGGGATCTCAGCATCTTGAACTAATGCTTTTCGTGTTGCATAGCCATATTCAATCTTAATTTTTTCACTTTGTTCAGTTATTAAATTGAATGCATCTCTGACATCATTTGTCACATGACTTCCTGCAATTCCAATTACTCGAGTATGTTTTATAGATCCTCCAACATAAACTGCTAAGTCTGTTGTACCGCCTCCAATATCAATCAACGCAACTCCAAGTTCTTTCTCTTCAGGATGAAGAACCGCATTAGCCGAAGCAAGTGGCTGAAGAATCATTTTATTAATCTTCAATCCAGCTTTCTCGACTGCCATTTTCAAATTATCAGTAGAGGTTCGCTGAGCTAAAACAATGTGATGAGTTGCTTCAAGCTTTCTTCCCATCGCACCAATCGGATTATCAATTTTAGTCTGTCCATCTACAATAAATTCTTCTGGAATTATGTGAAGAATAAAATAATCAGACGGTACACGACTTACTTTTACATCTTCAATTAATTTTTCAACATCTTCTTTGATAATTAATGAATCGGGATTATTTATGAGTACAAAGTTTCTATATCTCATTGAGTTAATGTAAATACCAGCTACACCTACATTAACTGCATTAATTTTTACACCTGCTTGCTCTTCTGCTTTTTCAACAGCTTTTCGAATTGATTCAGAAATTTTCAAAATATTTGCAACTGTACCTCTTGTCATTCCTTCTGATTTAGAGACACCGATACCAAGTATATTCAATCGGTTGTCTTTATCTCGCTCCGCGATAATCGCACAGGTTTTTGTCGTTCCAATATCTAAACTTGCAACCAAATTCTTTTTCATACTAACTTATTCCAGAATTACTTGTTTTTTTCACAACAATTTGATTCTGAAATCTCAAATCAATGTAATCGTAATTGATATTAGGGTCGTTAAGAATAATCTGTCTCCAGAATTCAGAGAGATAAAAGGCTCGAAATTTATCAATCTCATTTCCAGCAAGAATTTTACCTTTTGGTTTTGTAAGATATAAATTCAAATTCTGTTGGTTGTCGATGTTCATTTCCGAAATTGTTTCAAACAATCCTTTATCAGTCTTGTAAATGTTTTCAAACGATTTAAACGCTGCTGAAAAGAGAGGATTATTGGGTTTCAAGTTTTCTCTGGTAAGATTTGATGAAATTGTTAAAACGGGTAAATCAATAATATTTAATCGCGTATCTTCTGGAATAATTTTATTTTCTTTAGTCACAATAAAATTTCCAAGATTGGTTACTGCGATAAAAAATGGAATAACTTCTTCAACTTTCACCTGATATGTAACTGTATCAACAAAAAATCCTTCGACTCTTTTCACATAAGGATATTTTTCAATGCGATCTAAAATTAGATCTGCTGTTAAATCGGCCAGCTCCTCTTTGCTTTTTACTTGAATAAAATCGAGCAACACTTCTGTTGGAATTATGTGGTTATTTACAATCACAAGATTCTCAACACGATATTTTGGCTCATACTTTTTCGCAAGAACCGACAAATAAACGATAAATCCTATGAATAAAACTGAAATTAAGTAAATGCTGTATCGTCTCATCCGACTTTCACCTTATCTTGATTAAAACCAAGCATTTTAATTTCAGGATCAAGCATTATTCCAAATTTTTGATAGACAGTCTCTTGTATGATCTTCATCAATTCAATCACATCATTTGCTGATGCATTGTTAAAATTGACGATAAAGTTTGCATGCTTTTCAGAAACTTTTGCACCACCACTTGTTAAGCCCTTTAATCCAGCTTGCTCAATTAATCTTGCAGCATAATCGCCTGGAGGATTTTTGAAAATACTCCCAGCGTTCGGAATTTCAACTGGTTGAGATTGATTTCTTTTTAGTAAAAGTTCTCTCCTTCTTTCTTTAGCTTTTATTCTATCTCCAAACGGTAATTCAAATTCAGCTGATAAAATAATTTTCCCTTCAAGATTAGATTTACGATAAGCAAAACCACATTCTTCTCTTGTTAAAAATTTTATATCAACTCCATCAAGAACTTCTACTTTTTTAATGTGATCTGAAATTTCACCACCGTAAGCACCAGCGTTCATCAAGATTGCACCGCCAAGTGTACCGGGAATACCAGCTAAATTTTCAATTCCTACCAGTGAATGTTCAATACAAACATCAACCAGGCGTGATAAACGAATTCCGGCTTCAGCATAAACTTTATTTTTATTCACTTCAATTTTATTAAATCCAAATTCAAGATTAATTGCTGCACCGCGAATTCCTTCATCACTTATCAGGACATTACTTCCATTTCCAATTATGATGTAAGGATATTTTATCTCTTTCAAATACCTGATAAGATTTACAAGATCTTCACGATCTTTCGGCTCGAGATAGTAATCAGCTGGGCCACCAATTCTAAATGTAGTAAACCTGCTCAGTGGTTCACTGAGAAAAATATTACCTTTGAAAAATTTTTTTACTTTCTCGACCGAAAACATTTTAAGATTTACTTTTTAGTTTATTGATAAATTCTTCACCAAATTTCCAGATGTCACCGGCTCCCATTGTTACAACTATATCTCCCGGTTTTACAATTTCCATTAAGCGGCCTGGAATTTCTTTTTTATCAGGAACATAAATCACATTTTTATGACCAAATTTCTCTGCCGCATCCGTTATCAATTCTCCACTTATTCCTTGAATTGGAATTTCTCTGGCAGGATAAACATCTGTGCAAATGAAAACATCTGAATCAAGAAATGCCTTCGCAAATTCTTGATAGAAATCCCTGGTTCGCGTGTAAAGATGAGGTTGAAAGACTGAAACAACTCTTCTATCCCATCCAGTTCGAATTGCCGATAAAGTTGCGGAAACTTCCGTCGGATGATGAGCATAATCATCAATTACTAAAATTCCATTTATGTCTGCTTTAATTTCAAACCTTCTATAAACTCCAGTGAATTTTTTCAATGCAAATTTTATTGTCTCAAAATCAACCCCAAGCTCTTTTGCTATAGTTACAGCAACAAGAGAATTCTTTACATTATGAATTCCAGGAACATTTAATTCAATTTCACCAAGAACTTCTCCATTGTATTTGACTTTAAATTTTGAATATGTTTCAAAAAAAGAAATATCATAAGCTCTAACATCAGCCTGAGCACTCAAACCATAAGTGATTACCTTTCTATTAATTTGAGGGAGAATTTCTCTCAGACCTTCTTCATCAAGGCAAAGAACAACGAATCCATAAAATGGTACTTTGCTAGCA
>JBNAWO010000028.1:0-25296 GCA_049699815.1 Ignavibacteria bacterium
TGTAATTTTGTATTGCGATGAAAAATGGATTTCATAAAATATTCAGACTTGATTACGAGTTCCTTTTAATTCCCAAAGATCCAACAAAAAATTTGAAAACATATCGTATCAGCTCTTTCCGTGCTTTGGTATACATATTTCTGATTTTAATTTTTTCGAACTTGATTATTATCCTGTTGTTAACTTATACACCACTTGGAAAAATTCTGCCAGAGTCACCTTACTTATCCAAAGTCGACTATAAACAGGTTGTAGAATTAAGAAAAAAAGTGGCTGAACTTTCAAGTGAAGTTGATAGAGTTCAAAAAATAAATGAACGTCTGCAATATATTATTGAAGGGAAACCCATTCCGATAGATCCAAAAGATCTTGATACAAATTATCAGATTGAAAAAATGCGAAGAGACTCAATGCGTATTCTTGGTAAAAGTAACTTCTCAAATAATTTATATTTCATTTTAATTAAGGCTTTGCAATTACTTCAAGGTGAAGATTCAAAAAATTCAAATTCAAATAAAACAAAAGGTGATTTGCTTTTCTTCCTTAAACCAGCTGATGGACTGATAACAAGAGGATTTAATAAAGAAATTTCTCATTACGGTATTGATTTCAGTATGCCAATAGGTTCTGTTGTAAGAGCTGCTGCTTCAGGAATTGTAATATTCGCTGATTATACTATTAACGATGGATATAAAATTATTTTATCTCACTCAAAAGGTTACATAACGATCTATAAGCATCTGAGCCAGATTTTAATAAAAGAACGAGATTTTGTTAAACAAGGAGATATAATTGGATTATCTGGAAATACTGGTAAACTTACCACTGGTCCGCATTTGCATTTCGAAATTTGGAAATATCAGACTCCGCTTGATCCTCAACAAATTTTGGTGGATTTAAAATGAAGGATAAAAAAAATCACATCGATGAATTGTCTTTAATTGCGAAACATTTAGAGCTTAAGGGCAACCTGAATGGTGCTGGTGACTTGAGAATTGATGGTAAAATTGAAGGTAATGTAACTTTAAATGGAAATTTGTTTCTGACTGAAAATGCTCAGATTAAAGGCAACATTCAAGCAAATAATTTGCAATGCAATGGTACTATTGAAGGCAATATTTTCGTAAAAGAAAAATTCACTATTGGTTCAAAGTCAAAAATTATTGGAGATATAAAGACAAAAATTTTGATCATTGAAGAAGGCGCCGAAATAAATGGAAAATGTCTCGCATCAAAGAATAGTTTTGAGGCGGAGTAATTTTGTCAGGTAAGATAGTTGATAATCAAAGAAAAATCTTGAATGGTTATAAAAAAGTTGGTCCATATCTTGGGTTGGGTACTCAATTGGCGGCTACTGTTATTTTAATGTTTTATTTAGGTTATTGGCTTGATAAAAAATTTGAAACCTATCCTATTTTAATTATAGTTTTTTCTTTACTTGGAGGTTTTGCAGCAATCTATAATTTTATCAAATCGGTTTTGAAGTTGAGTTCAAAAGAAAAACAGAAGTAATAATGATTTCAATTCTGAGAAACTTATTAATTTTTAATTTGATACCTTTCATACTAAGCTTTTTAATAATATCTGATCATCAGATCGAAGTAAGTATTTTCTGGGGTTGGCTGGTCGTATTTGTGAGTATAGGCATCGGCGTTTTATCTTTTGAATTAGCAAAAGAAAAAGAAAATAAAAGCTTTCTCAAGATTTACTTTGGTGGAATGATTATTAGATTAATTCTTTTGCTTTTTTTAATATTTGTTATCTTGAAATATATTGGCATAAATCCTTTGAGTTTCTTATTTTCGCTATTCATTTTCTATGTTATCAATCAAATTATTGAGCTAAGATATATTTCTAAATCATTAAGAAAAATAAAATATGATTGATTCAACGCAAGCGGTTAAAGTTTCTTTGCATAGCGCCGAAGGTTCGAGCGGAAGCTGGATAATTGAACATATTGTTGATAGCAATGTCCTTGATTTTGAACCATTCGGAGTAATTCATCTTCCTTCGTTTGATTTTAGTTTGTTTGGAATTAATATACATCTTGCCATTACAAAACATGTTGTCTTTCTCTGGCTTGCGGGATTAATCGTTGCTTCGTTACTGATTTATACAGCTAGAAGTTATAAAAAGAGTCTCATACCCAGGGGTTTAGCAAATCTCATCGAAATGATAATTGAATTCATTAAAGATGAAATTGTAAACCCAACCATTGGAGAAAAATACATTAAAACATTTTTGCCTTTTCTGGGAACTATATTCTTTTTCATTTTAACTTGTAATTTACTTGGGCTTTTGCCATACGGTGCAACAGCAACATCAAATATTTCAGTGACTGGTTCGCTTGCACTTTTGAGTTTTATTATGATTCAATTTGCTGGAATGAAGAAAAATGGAGTAATTGGTTATTTCAAAGGATTGATACCGCACGGGGTACCTGTGTTTTTATTACCAATTATGTTTGTGGTTGAGATTTTAGGTTTATTTACAAAACCATTTGCTCTGATGATCCGTCTTTTTGCAAATATGACTGCAGGGCATGTTGTTATTCTTGCATTGATAGGATTGATATTTATTTTGAAAACACCTTTCATTTCACCTGTTTCAATTCTATTTGCTTTATTTATTTACTTACTTGAATTACTTGTTGCTCTAATTCAGGCTTATATTTTTACAATGTTATCTTCATTGTTTATTGGAATGGCAATACATCAAGAACATTAAACAAATTATGGAGGAAAAATAATGGACCCATTATTATTTGCATATTTAGCAGCAGGATTTGGAGCTGCTTTGACAGTTATTGGTGCTGGTTTCGGAATTGGTAAACTTGCAAGTGCTGCAATGGAAGCAAGTAGCCGGCAACCAGAAGCTCTTGGAGATATTAGAACTTCAATGATCATTGCCGCAGCTTTGATCGAAGGTGTTTCTCTTTTCGCATTAGTTATTTGTATTCTCTTAGCACTTAAGTAAAAGGAAGAGAAAATGTTTTCATTTTTCGGGTTGATGAATTTTCTGCTGCTCTATAGCGGAGGCGAAAAAGGTGGATTGCTTGATGTTAATCCAGGCTTAATTTTTTGGACAATTGTTACCTTTCTCATTTTGCTTTTAATTCTGAAAAAGACAGCCTGGCAACCAATACTTCAGGCATTGAAAGAAAGAGAAGATAATATCAGAACTTCTCTTGAAAAAGCTGAACAAGCAAAAAAAGAAGCTGAAGAGATTCTTGAACAAAACAAGAAAAATCTCGCTGAAGCTGAAGAGCAGGTTAGAAAAATTATCAACGAAGGCAGAGAATACGCAAATAAGTTGAAAACTGAAATTATCTCAAAAGCTAACGAAGAAGCTCAGAAAATGCTTGAGGCTGCTAAGCAGGAAATTGAAAGCAAGAAACAGGAAGCTCTCGGTGAATTGAAAGAGATTGTTGCGGACCTTTCAATTCAAGCAGCAGAAAAAATTTTGCAAGAGACTCTGGATAAGGAAAAACATAAAAAGCTTGTAGAAAAATTAATTCAAAATCTTCCTAAAGGTTAAGATGTTGAATACAAAAATCACAAATCGGTATGCAAAAGCGTTGCTTGAACTCGCAATTAGTGAAAAGCAACTTGATGTGATTGTAAGAGATCTGGAATTCATTAAAAAAAATATTTTGTCTCTGCGAGAGCTTTTTCTTTTAATTAAAAGTCCAATCGTAAAAAACGATAAGAAAAGGAAAATTTTTTCTGAGCTCTTCAAAGATAAAATTTCAGATATTTCTCTTAAATTTTGTGAGCTTATCATTAGGCGTCAACGGGCAGATTTACTTTTAGACATAATTCAGAAATTTCTGGAAATGAAAGATGAATATTTGAATATAAAAACCGTCTCTGTAAAGTCTGCTATTGAGCTTGATGAAACACAAATTGAAGAACTGAAATTAGTTCTTGAAAAAAAATTAGGCAAGAAAGTAAACATAAATCATTCAGTGGATGAAAAATTAATTGGTGGATTTGTTGTTCAAATTGATGATACTGTAATTGATGCATCCTTAAAGCATCAACTCGAATTACTTCGAAAAAAATTTTTATTTGGAACCGAAAAACTGAATTAAGAAACAAAAGAGGTGAATTGCAATGGCAGAAGTTCGACCAGATGAAGTTTCAGCTATATTGAGAAAAGAACTTTCAGGTTTTGAATCTGAAGTAGATGTTTATGATGTAGGTACTGTCCTTGAAGTAGGTGATGGTATTGCTCGAATTTATGGTTTATCGAAAGTTATGGCGAGTGAACTCGTTGAATTTCCAAATGGTGTATTCGGAATGGTTCTTAACCTTGAAGAGGATAATGTTGGAGCAATACTTTTTGGAGATGATACACTAATCAAAGAAGGCGATATCGTTAAAAGAACAAAACGAGTTGCCTCTATTCCAGTCGGTGAACAATTGCTCGGTCGTGTTGTCAATCCTCTTTGCCAACCGCTGGATGGAAAAGGTCCAATTCAAACTGAGCAATATCTTCCAATTGAAAGAAAAGCTCTTGGAGTGATTTATCGTCAACCAGTTAAAGAGCCACTTCAAACTGGCTTGAAAGCAATTGATGGAATGATTCCAATTGGACGTGGTCAACGAGAATTGATTATTGGTGATCGTCAGACAGGAAAAACTGCCATTGCAATTGATACCATCATAAATCAGAAATGGACTCATACTGATGAAGCAAAAAAATATGGTGTAAAACCAGTTTATTGTATATATGTAGCAATTGGACAAAAAGGTTCTTCGGTTGCACAGGTTGTAGCTAAGCTTGAAGAAGAAGGTGCAATGGATTACACGACTGTCATTCTTGCCAGTGCAAGTGATCCAGCTCCAATGCAGTTTATTGCTCCATATTCTGGTGCAACTCTTGGTGAATATTTTAGAGACAAAGGTATGCATGCTCTTGTCATTTATGATGATTTATCAAAGCATGCACAAGCTTATCGTCAGGTTTCATTATTATTGAGAAGACCTCCAGGAAGAGAGGCTTATCCCGGCGATATCTTTTATCTACATAGCCGTTTGTTAGAGAGAGCATCAAAATTAAGCGATGAACTTGGTGGTGGTAGTCTGACTGCTCTCCCAATTATTGAGACGCAAGCAGGAGATGTTTCTGCTTACATTCCAACGAATGTTATTTCAATTACTGACGGACAAATTTATCTTGAACCAAATCTTTTCAACGCTGGTGTTAGACCAGCCATCAATGTTGGAATTTCTGTTTCAAGAGTTGGTGGCAATGCTCAGATTAAAGCAATGAAAAAAGTTGCCGGTAGATTAAGATTAGACCTTGCTCAATATCGTGAACTTGAAGCTTTTGCAAGATTCGGTTCTGATCTCGATGCAGCAACTCAAAAACAACTTCGAAGAGGACAGAGACTTGTTGAATTATTAAAACAAGATCAATACAAACCAATGCCAGTCGAAAAACAGGTTGTTTCGATTTTTTATGGAACTTCTGGTTATCTTGATCAGATCCCTGTTGCTGATGTAAGAAGATTTGAACAAGAGATCCTTGAATATATCGAATTGAAACATAACGATATCCTTACAGAAATCTTAGTGACAAAAGATCTTTCAGACAAATTGATTGAACGATTAAAACAAATTGGTGACGAATTCTTAAAAACATTTAAGAAAAGTAGCTGATGGCAACCTTAAGAGAAATTAGAAGACGAATTGTTGGAATTAAAAGTACGCAGCAAATTACGAAAGCAATGAAAATGGTTGCTGCGGCAAGATTGCGTAGAGCACAAGAAGCTATCTTAAACTTTCGCCCTTATGCTAATACAATTTCCAATTTACTTGATGGTTTTATTTCACATATTGATAATTTTGATAATCCTTTATTAAAGACCCGTGAAATAAAACGAGTTACTCTTGTAATTGTCACAAGCGATCGAGGGCTTTGCGGATCATTCAATACCAATTTGCTCAGGTATGCAGAAGATTATATCAAAACTGAATTAAAAAGTTTTCTTGAAGAAAAAAATCTTGACATAGTTTGCATTGGCAAGAAAGGAAACGACTTTTTTACTAAAAGAAATTATCCTGTCAAAAAAGGTTATGTGAATTTCTTTGCAAATTTAAATTATGAAAAGGCTTTGGAGATAATTCATTTTTTGACAAATGAATATTTAAACGGTAAGACAGATAAAGTGGTGTTTATTTATAATGAATTTAAATCAGTGATAAGCCAAATTATAAGAACAGTTCAAATTTTGCCAATAACAGTTGAAAAAAAAGAAGAAATAAAGAAAGATAAGCTTGAACCAATAATTGAATTTATTTATGAACCTTCAAGGGAGAAAATCCTAGATACTCTCTTGCCTAAGTATTTAGAAGTTCAAGTGTGGCGAATTGTTCTCGAGTCAAATGCATCTGAGCAGGGTGCACGAATGACTGCAATGGATAACGCCACCGAAAATGCTAAAGAATTATTAAAAGTATTAAGCCTATCATATAATAGAGCTCGTCAAGCGGCTATTACAAAAGAACTTCTCGAAATTGTTGCTGGCGCTGATGCTCTAAAAGAACAGGGGTAATCCTTTACCCACATTATTAAAATTACAAGCAATTATTTAATTTTGTAGGCTTTAATCTAAGATTATTATATATATATGTTTGAAGAATTAACGCAAAAACTCGAATCGGCTTTCAAGAAAATTCGCGGTCAGGGAAAGCTAACGGAAAAAAACATCTCTGATGCTTTAAGAGAGGTACGTCGAATTTTAATTGAAGCTGATGTTAATTACAAAGTAGCAAAAGAATTTATAGAGAAAGTCGAGAAAAAATCATTAGGTAAAGAAGTTATTTCTTCAATTACACCCGGTCAGTTAATTATAAAAATCATTAATGATGAATTAATTGAACTTCTCGGAGGTACAACCTCTCCTCTCATTCTTGCAAATACACCTCCATCAATTTATTTGCTCGCCGGTTTACAAGGCTCCGGGAAAACGACATTTGCTGCTAAATTTGCAAACTACTTGAAGAAAACAGGATTAAAACCCTTACTTGTTGCATGCGATATCTATAGACCGGCTGCAGTTGAACAATTAAAACAACTGGGCAAACGGATTAATGTGGAAGTTTTTCATTTAGAAAAAAGTGCTGTGGAGATTGCTAAGACCGCACTTGATTACGCAAAGCAACATGGTTTTAATGCAGTTGTGATTGATACCGCCGGACGGCTTCACATTGATGAAGAAATGATGGAAGAAATTGCGAAGATTAAAGAGGTCACCAATCCAACGGAGACTTATTTCGTTGTTGACTCAATGATTGGTCAGGATGCTGTAAATACAGCTAAAGCATTTTATGATAAAATAAATTATGACGGAATTGTCCTCACAAAGCTTGATGGCGATACTAGAGGTGGATGCGCTCTTTCGATTCGTGCTGTTGTGAATAAACCGATAAAGTTTGTTAGTCTGGGAGAAAAACTTGATTCAATTGAAGTATTTCATCCCGACAGAATGGCTTCAAGAATTTTAGGTAAAGGAGATATTGTTTCTTTGGTTGAGAAAGCACAAAGTGCATTTGAAGAAAAAGAAGTAAAAAGATTGGAAGAAAAGCTTCGAACCAACAAATTTGATTTTGAAGATTTTAGAGATCAGCTTAAAATAATTAAACGACTTGGATCCATCTCTCAAATCCTTTCAATGCTACCAGGACTTTCATCAATCCAAAAAAATATTCAGGTTGATGAAAAGGCATTTGTGAAGGTAGAAGCAATTATTAATTCTATGACAAAAGAGGAAAGACGAAATCCAAGGATTTTAAATGCAAGTCGGAAAAGAAGAATTGCAAGAGGAAGTGGAACAAGTATCCAGGAAGTAAATAAACTTGTCAAACAATTTGAAGAAATGCAGAAGATGATTAAGAAATTAAACAATATGGATTTTAATAAGGCATTTCGTAATTTTAATTTGAAATTAAACTAAGAATCATATGGAGGATAAACTTTGGCGGTAAAGTTAAGACTACAAAGACTAGGCAAAAAGAAACAACCCTTTTACAGAATAGTTGCAGCCGATTCACGTTCACCACGAGACGGAAAATTTATAGAGGTTGTTGGAACATACAATCCTCGAACCAATCCACCCGAAGTGCTTATCAAAGAGGATAAAGCAATAAAGTGGTTGAAAAACGGTGCTCAGCCTACTGATACTGTAAGAAGTCTCTTCAGAAAAGAAGGCATTTTGCTTAAATATCATTTAATGAGAAAAAAAGCCGAACCGGAAAAAATAGAAGAGGCATTACAACAATTTAAAGCAAAGCAGGAAGAAAAACTTAAAAAGTTAGTAGAAAAGCAAAAATCCAAAAAGAAAAAGAAAGGTGCATCAGAAGTAAAAGGTGCAACTTCTGAGGGATAAGGCAGAAGCTGAATTTTTCTGAGCCTCTGCCTGTGCACATTAATTGCACCCCAATATGGAGGGAAACATAATGAAAGAATTCGTCGAAATGATGGCGAAATACCTCGTTGATAAGCCGGATGGGGTACAGGTCGAGGTAAAAGAAGTTATAGAAAATAAGATTGTCTTGACCCTTAAAGTTGCGAAAGAAGATATTGGCAAAGTAATCGGAAAGCAGGGCAAGACGGCTCAGGCAATGAGGGTACTACTTACAGCCGTTGCAGCTAAAGATGGTAAAAGAGCCAATCTTGAAATTGCTGATAAGTAGTTTTTTTAATCTTTGAATGATTTTAATAGGAAAAATTGTTGGTCCTCACGGAATTAAGGGGACGCTTAAAGTAAAACCTTTTACTGATTTTCTGGAAAGGTTTGAAAAAGGAAATTTTGTAAAAATTGAGATTAATAATTCGCTCTTTGAATTTTTGATTGAAGAATCTTTTTTGCATAAAGGTTTTGTCTGCATTAAATTAAAAGGAATTGACAACATTGAAGATGCATTGAAATTGAAAAATCTGAGCATTGTTATTGGAGAAGATGAATTAAAAAAGTTAGATGAAGATGAATATTATATCCACAATTTAATTGGACTTTCTGTAATTGATAAGGATGGTAAAGAAATTGGTAAAATTGTGGATGTTGTAACCCTTGCTTCGAATGATGTCTATGAAATAGAGCTAACTGATAATAAAAAAGTTTTTTATCCAGCAGTTAAAGATTTTATTGATGAAATAAATATTGAAAAGAAATTTATAAGAATTAAAAATTACGAAGGATTTTTTGATACCAATGATGCGATTTGATTTGATCTCGGCAGTTCCAGAAATACTCGAAAGTCCTATAAGTTACAGCATTATCAAAAGAGCGCGAGAAAAAGGTATTGTTGAAATTCATCTTCATAACTTGCATGATTACGGCGAAGGTAAATATCGACAGATTGATGATAAACCTTACGGCGGCGGAAGTGGAATGGTTCTTAAACCTGAACCAATTTATAGGTGTGTGAAAAAACTTCAAGAAGAAAGAGACTATGATGAAATAATAGTTACTTCAGCTAAAGGCGAAATTTTTACGCAGAAAGAAGCAAAGAGATTATCTTTACTGAAAAACATAATTATTATTTGTGGACATTATAAAGGAATTGATCAAAGAGTGATTGATATTTTGAATGCAAAAGAAATTTCAATTGGAAAATTTGTTTTGAGTGGTGGTGAGCTCCCAGCGCTTGTAATTGTTGATGCAGTAGTAAGGCTTTTGCCAGGGGCTCTTGGAGATAGTGAATCAGCTTTAACAGATTCTTTTATTGAAGATGATTATATCGAACCACCAATTTATACAAGGCCACAGGAGTTTTTAGGATTAAAAGTACCTGAAGTATTAATTTCTGGAGATCATAACAAAATAAAAGAGTGGAAAGAAAAATATTCAACCAAGATTGATTAAAAATTTAATGGAGATGAGAAAATGAACAAATTAGATAAAGTCAAAAAGATGCAGCTTCGAACTGATCTTCCCAAGTTCAAACCTGGAGATAGAATTAACGTTCACTTTAAAGTTATTGAAGGGGATAAAGAAAGAATTCAGCAATTTGAAGGTGATGTAATCTCAATTCGTGGTAGTGGAATTGACCAAACTTTCACCGTAAGAAAAATTTCAGATGGGGTTGGTGTCGAAAGAATTTTCCCAATGCATTCACCAAGAATTGCAAAGATTGAAATAGTGAGAGAAGGTAAAGTTAGAAGAGCAAAACTTTATTATTTGCGAAAACTTTCAGGTAAAGCTGCAAAAATTAAATCAAAATAATTTTGTATGTAATGAAAAAGGCTATCAGAAATCTGATAGCCTTTTTTGTTTTAAATAACTTTTATGTTTATAAGACTACATGTGATACGCTTAAAACATTTTCATTATCTTTAATTTGATTTAACAAGTCCTGCGATAGCGGCTCTTTCAATTTCATAGTGCAGCAAGCAACCACGCCTCCTTCAAAAATTACATTTTCAATCTCTTCAATATTTATGTTTGCTTCGCGAATAATGTTCAAAACAGATGCTAATACACCGGGTTTATCATAATGTTTGACAACAAGTTGATATTTCGCATCTGTAATCTTTGCTCGATTCACCCAGTGGGCAATCACTCCACTTGTTAAATAATCTTTAATAATTTTTACAGTTTCTTCAGCAACTGCATTTTGGGCTTGCTCAGTTGATGCACCGATGTGATGAGTTACATAAATATTTGGATTAGATTGAAGTTTCGAATTAATGTTACCAGATTTTGCTTCAGGTTCATCTTTAAATACATCGAGAGCGGCTCTAATTTTTTTGTTTTCAACAGCCCATAAAAGCGCATCTTCGTCTACTATTTCAGCCCTTGATGTGTTAATAAACAAAGCACCATCTTTCATATAACTAAACATTTTTTGATCGAATAGATTTCTGGTCTGATCAGTCAAAGGCAAATGAACACTAACTACATCGCACATTGGAAGCAACTGATCCATTTCAGAAAAATCTTTAATTGCAACACCTTCAATTCTTGAAATATCTTTTCCATAAACATTCATTCCAAGAGCAAGCGCTCGTTTTGCAACTTCCTTTCCGATATTTCCAACACCAATAATCCCAAGAGTTCTTCCGTAAAGTCCTTGAGCTTTAGAATATTTTTCTTTATTCCAGATCCCGTTTCTGAAATCAATCACATTGTCCGGGATCCATCTATCAAGCGCAATCATAAGTCCGATTGTTAATTCTGCAACAGCAATTGCATTTTTGCCCGGACAGTTACTAACATAAATTCCTTTTCGATTTGCAGCTGCAATTGCAATATTATTAACACCGGCACCTGCACGAACGATTAACGATAGATTTTTACTTTCATAGATTGTTTTTTCGTTGACAATTGTTGATCTAACAACTAATATATCAACTTCTTTTGCAGCTTCAGGTAAATCGTCCTCTCCTAATTTAGGGTTATAAATTACTTCAAGATCCAGTGCCTTTAGTTCTTCGATATATTTTTCCGGAAATTTATCAGCAATTAAGACTTTCATTATTACCTCCCATGGTTTTTTATTTCAACATTGGAATTTTAATATTAAATTTTTTCGCATTTTCAATTGCTCGCTGGTAACCAGCATCTGCATGACGAACAATACCCATTCCAGGATCATAGGTTAGAACTCTTTCGAGTTTTTCATCTGCTTCTTTTGAGCCATCTGCCACGATCACCATACCAGCATGAATTGAATATCCCATACCTACACCACCGCCGTGATGAACAGAAACCCAGCTTGCACCGCCAATTGTATTTAATAAAGCATTGAGTATGGGCCAATCTGCAATTGCATCACTTCCATCCAACATTCCCTCTGTCTCTCGATTTGGTGATGCAACTGAACCACAATCGAGATGATCTCTTCCAATAACAATTGGTGCTTTTACTTTACCTTCGCGCACAAGCTTATTAAATATCAAACCCATTTTTGCTCTTTCACCGTAACCGAGCCAGCAAATTCGTGCTGGTAAACCTTGAAATTTCACATTTTCCTGGGCTAATTTAATCCATCGGACGAGTGATTTATTTTCCGGGAATGTGTTTATTACTGCTTCATCGGTAACATAAATATCCTGTGGATCGCCAGACAAGGCAGCCCATCTAAATGGACCTTTTCCATCACAGAATAGGGGACGAATATATTCCGGAACAAAACCAGGAATATCAAAAGCATTTTTTACCCCATTTGCGAATGCTTCACCACGAATGTTATTTCCATAATCAAAAGTTATTGCACCTTTCTTTTGAAATTCAAGCATTGCTTGAAGATGTACGACAATCGACTGCTTTGCCATTTGAATGTATTTATCAGGATCCGTTTTTCTTAATTTCAAAGCTTCTTCATAAGGAATTCCATGTGGAACATATCCATTTAAAGTATCGTGAGCTGAAGTTTGATCGGTTAAAACATCGGGAATAATTCCTCTTCGCAAGATTTCAGGTAAAATTTCAGCTGCATTTCCTAAAAGACCAACTGATAACGCTCTTTTTTCATTTTTTGCTTTAAGAACTAAATCAAGAGCTTCATCGAGATTTTCACTCATCACATCAAGGTATCCAGTTTTTAATCGTTTCTCAATTCTTGAACGATCAACTTCAACTCCTAAAAAGGCAGCACCATTCATTTTTGCTGCGAGAGGTTGAGCACCTCCCATTCCGCCCAGACCTGAGGTGAGTAAAAATTTTCCGCTTAAAGTTCCACCAAAATATTTATCTGCACAGGCGGCAAAAGTTTCGTAAGTTCCTTGCAAGATCCCTTGAGTTCCAATGTAAATCCAGCTTCCTGCTGTCATTTGACCATACATAATTAAGCCGAGAGCCTCGAGTCTTCGAAACTCATCCCAGGTTGCCCATTTTGGGACAAGCATTGAATTTGAGATTATTACTCGAGGTGCAAGTGAATGAGTTTTCCAGACTACCACTGGTTTGCCTGATTGGATTAATAAAGTTTCGTCATTCTCCAGATTTTTCAGTTCACGAACAATAGCATGGTAACATTCCCAATTTCTGGCGGCTTTTCCAATCCCGCCGTAAACAACTAACTCCTCAGGTTTTTCAGCAACTTCTGGATCAAGATTGTTCATCAGCATTCGAAGTGCAGCTTCTTGAATCCAACCTTTTGTATTAAGTTGATTACCCCGAGGAGCTCTGATTGGTTCGTATTTAAAATTTGTCATAGCTATTGATTAAAATGTCTGTTTAAGATTGACTCGTATTGTTTCAGAAGTGGTTTATATAACCATCTTAAGAAGAAAATTGATTTATTGACTTTTTCCTTTAACATCTTAGCATTTTCTTTTAATTGAAGTTCCAGTCTTTTTACTTCTTCTTTTGTTAATTTAATTGATGATTGTGATGAGGCTAATTTCTCATTTAAGCTTTGATAAATTCTGATTTCAGTTATGTATCGATTATCACCCTCAATTTGGCGGAGAATTTGTTTTACCATTGTGGAAAGAATTTTTTTCTCTGATGAATCAAAATTAAAATTGTAATTTCTGAATAATTGTTTCATATTACTTGAACGCCAATAATTTTTCTCTAACTTTTTGGTAGCCAGGTTTAATTACGTTGTAGATATAATCAATTCTTTCATTGTAATGAATGAAAGCACTTTTCATTGCGTTAATAGTAAGCTTTTCCATATCATCCAGAGTCAAACCGAAAACTTCCGCGGCAACCTTGAATTCATTTGACATCGTAGTGTTGCTCATCAATCTATCGTCTGTGTTAAGAAAAACACGGAATTTATTTTTATAATAGACTCCAAATGGATGTTCTTCCAGACTTTTTACTGCACCAGTATGAACATTGCTAAGTAAACAAATTTCAAGTGGAATTCTTTTATCGAGAACATATTGGGCAAGAGTTCCCATAGCTACAAGTTTACCATCAATTACTGTCATGTCTTCTATTAAACGAGTTGCATGCCCAAGTCTATGAGCACCACACCATTGCAAAGCTTGCCAAATTGATTCTTTGCCCCAAGCCTCGCCGGCATGGATTGTTATATTAAAATTTGCTCTTTGAATATATTGGAAAGCTTCAATGTGTTTTTTGGGAGGATATCCACCTTCTTCACCTGCGAGATCAAAACCCACAACGCCACGATCTCTAAAATCAACTGCGAGTTCAGCCATTTCAAGACTTAATTTCATATTTCTCATTGCGCATATAATTAATCCATAACCCACACCAAATTTTTGCTTTCCTTTTTCAAGTCCATTTAAAACAGCTTGAACAATTTCTTCCCAGTGTAACCCTTTTTGAGTATGAAAAACAGGTGCAAATCTTGTTTCAACATAAACTACCCCATCATTATACATATCTTCCATCATTTCAAAAGCAACTCTTTCGAGTGCTTCTTTGGTTTGCATTACTGCAGTTGTATGTTCAAAACCGCGAAGATATTCTGTAAGACTTCCTTTGTTCGCACCTTCATGAAACCAGGCAGCAAGTTCTTCTGGATCATTTGTCGGAAGTTTATTGTATTTAATATCTTTTGCAAGTTCGATGATAGTTTGTGGTCTTAATCCACCATCTAAATGATCATGCAATAAGACTTTTGGAACTTCACGAATGATTTCTAGAGTTTCTTTTCGCATAAAGCCCTCAAATTATTCTGAATTAGTGTGAGATTAGTTGTAGTATTGTTAAGCAATTTCAAATCTTTTATTCAAATTTAAAGAAATGGCGATGGTTTTTCAATTTAAATGAAATCACATTTGATTAAATAAGGATCTAAAATTTTTTTGTTAACAGTTTAGGATGGATTTGTATTGCATTTGGTCGGGGCGGCCGGATTCGAACCGGCGACCTCCTGGTCCCGAACCAGGCGCTCTAACCGGGCTGAGCCACGCCCCGTCTTTCATAAAATAAATGAACAAATTTTACTCAATTTCTTATACAAATATAAAATTATTAGAATGAAAAAAGATTTTTAATTTGTCGGAATCTTTAATTATTGCCCTTTTTCTCAAACTCGGATGGTTTTAGAGTAAAGTAGACTCGCGTCCATTTCCCTTCTTCGCTTGCAATCCAGAAATGTTCACCGTGTTTATCAATAATTGCTTTAACTATTAGAAGTCCAAGACCCAGGCCCTTCTCACCTTTAGTTCCTCGAGTTGTGAATTTTTTTGTCGATACAAGTAAATTCATCAGAATGTCTCTATCAATGCCTATACCAGAATCCACAACTAAAACAACAAGCTTGTTCAATTTTTCGTGATAATGAGTGTGAATCTCTATTGAACTATCAGGATGAGAAAACTTTATCGCATTGTCTAAAAGATTTTTTAATACTTCTATGATCATAAATTCATCACCATAAACATATAACTCAGAAGATGAATTAACAATTATTTTAATATTCTTTTCCACGGCGATTTTTGACATAGTCTTTACTACAAAATTTATAGTAGAGGTAACATCAAAATTGGTAGGATTTAGTGCAAGAGATGGCGATTCATACCTTGTCCATTCAATAATTCTATTCAATGCATTTAATTGTTGTCTTGAAAGTTCAAAAATGTTTTCTGCGAATTGCTTCACTTCATTTTTATTTTTGTATTGACCGTCTTTTAAAAGTTGACAATAACCAAACACGCTATTTAGTGGAGTTCTTAAATCATGCGAAATTATCGAAACTAATTTATCTCTTTGAAATTTTATTTTATCGAGTTCATCTTTGATTTTATCGATTTCGCTGCGTGGTTCTTCTTTAGTGATAAATTTTGCAATTACTGCTTTCCCGTTTGTTGGAATTTCTTTTATGTGAGCTTTAGTTTCTATTGTTGTATTGACTTCACTATGTTTTTTCTCTTTGGTTTTTGCACTTTCAGCAGGAGATGTAAATTTTTGATTATTTAGTGTTGAACTTGAATCTTTTTTGGGTATTGCTTGAACTGTTTCTTGTGATTTTTGTTGAGTAAAAGTATTTATGTGGGAAGGTGAATAAAAATATATATTTTCTTGCTGTTGAATTCTGTTTTCATACTTTTTTGTAAGTAAAAAAATAAATAAAGTTAGAAATAAAATAACAGTTCCAATAAGAGAAGTTAATTCAAAAGGTGAAAGTAAAAATATGCCCTCAGCAATTGGTTCTACCGACAGAAAGTCACTTAATTGAAAAATTGAGATTACAATCAGACCAAATGTAATAAGATAAAAACCAAATTTGAACGAGGAGTCTCTGGCTAAAATTAAAGCAATTATTACATTTGTGAGGTGTAATAAAATAGTTGTTATAATAAGTAAAGAATACAGATTCCAGCTCACATATTTCTCCAGTTAGATAGACTCATTTCAGTGACATTATCGAATTATGTATAAAGAATTTTTAAAACAAGAGATTTTAAACTGACTTAACCCCTTTCCGATAATATGGATGTGATTAAATTTCAGATTAAAGCGAAAGAAGGTACAAATTGAAGCAAAGAGCTTTTAATCCGCATAGAAATCAATCTTTACTTCCCGCAAAGAAAATCACTGATGATGAATTGGTTATTAAGGAGATAATTTTATATCGAATTGAAAATGGTTTTTATGATCAGAAAAAAATTCAATCAAAAGTCATAGAAAAATTATTAGATGACTTATTAGAAATCAAAACTGGTAATTAAATTTAGGGCAAGAAGATCAACTTATTTTTAGTGAAATTACCAACCTTCTAATTGTAATTTTAGAATTTTGATTTATTACTAATTTGAATAACTCAAATAAATCCACTACTTTAATTTCAAAGAAAATTATTTAAATGAAAAACTCAAATAACATTCTCATAAAAATTATCATCTTAGATCACAATCTTTTTATTACCGAAGCTATAGAAGAAATTCTTAAAGATTATCCGTGTAATATTAAAAGAGTAAAAAATCTTTCTGAAATAAAAGAGATTTGTGATTATTTAATCTTTTATCAGGAAAGTATAAATGATAAGTTAATAGAAGAAATTGCATCACTTCCTGAATTTGTCAGACGAAAAGTGTTGGTTTATGAAAGAGATTTCAAAATACCGACAAGACTGATCCCTTATTTACAAGATGTTATAAACATAAAGGAATTGGATTTTCTGTTAAAAGAATTGATGGACTACCACATTTTAATTCACTCTGAAAAAACAAAGGAAGAGGAAATAGAACTTGTTCAAAGGTTAATGAATGATTCTTCTCATTACATTCATTCGATGTTTGTTTATTCAGAAGTGCTAAGGAATTCACTTGCAAAAAGATCTGATTCAAACGCTGATTTACTTTTAAAATTTGAGAAAATATTAAAAGAGTTTGAGGCGGAATTTTTGAGTTTTCAGAATTTTATTTTTATCAGCAAGATACCGTTAAAATTTGAAGACATTAATATTCTCATTCAGAGAGTTTTAAGAGAAAGAGAGAGTGATTTACAGAACAAAACCAACAAACTTGAATATTTACCTGACTATTCTTTGCCAATGGTGAAGGTTAATCCAGTGGTGATAAATAAAATTATTAATAATTTATTAGACCTTATTTTAGTTTCAGCAAAAAATATAATATCTATAGAAATTTCAACGAGAAACTACAACAAATATTTGGAAATGAATATTAAAACAATCTGTTCGGAATTCGACAGGACTTTGCGTTATCAGATTTACAATCCATTTTTTCCCAGAAGCATTTTAGAAAATGTATTCATTAACTATTTTCGTATTAAAATTGAAAAATTTCTTAAAATGTCTTTTCATGATTATTTTAATAAAAACGAACTTTCACTTGTAATGCGAATGGAGATCGGAGAGTAAAGGATGAAACAAAAAATTTTAATAATCGATGATGATGAGCTTGTAACCTCATCATTAAAGAGAGCCTTATCATCAACATCCAGCAATTATGATATTGACATTGCATCAAGCGGAAAAACTGGTATTGAAAAGGTTGAGAAAGAAAACCCTGATATGGTTTTACTTGATATTTTTCTTGGCGATTTAAATGGAATGGAAGTATTGAAAAAAATCCTTCTCATCAATCCAGATCTGCCTGTTGTGATGATTACTGGATTTGCCGATGTTCAAACAGCAGTTAATGCTATAAAAATGGGGGCAATCGATTTTATTCTTAAACCAATTAACATTGATCAACTTGAATTAATTATTAGTAAAACTTTAAAACAAGTTGCCCTTCAAAAAGAAGTTCAACGTTTAAAATTAATTACAAAAGAAGGTGAAATTACTCGAGAGATGTTTGGCAATAGTCGAGTAATGAAAGCAACATTAGATGCTGTTGAAAAGATTGCCCTGAGTGAAGGCACGACTATTTTAATTGAAGGTGAAAGTGGGGTTGGCAAAGAGATGATCGCTCGATATATTCATAATATATCATCAAGAAAGGATGGACCATTTGTCGCAATTAACTGCGGTGCAATCCCAAAAGAACTTGCAGAAAGCGAATTATTCGGAAGTGAAAGAGGTGCTTATACTGGTGCAAGTGAAAAAACTCGAATTGGTAAATTTGAAGTTGCTGATGGTGGAACAATTTTGCTCGATGAGATTGGTGAATTAAGTCCTGAACTTCAAGTAAAACTTTTAAGAGTATTACAGGAAAAGAAATTTTTTAGGCTTGGCGGAACCAGAGAAATTAGCGTAAATGTTCGAATAATTGCGGCGACTAATAAAGATTTGCGTCAGGCTGTGAGCGAAAAAACTTTTCGTGAGGATTTATATTACCGATTAAATGTCGCTTCGATTTTTGTTCCCCCTCTAAGAGAGAGAAAGGAAGATATCCCATTTCTTGCAATGAAATTTGTTGACGAATTTAATAAAACATTTAATAAACAAATAAAGAAAATTTCTACTGATGCAATTGAATTAATGATAAATTATTCCTGGCCTGGAAATGTCCGTGAACTCCGAAATACGATTGAACGAGCAGTTCTTCTTATCAGCGGAGATGAACTCAAACCTGAACATTTAAATTTCCTCGAAAAAGATAAATCAATTAAAAGTTTTTCTGATGATGAATATATTTTGAAAATTCCAAAACAAGGAATTAAAATGGACAAGGTGGTTCGTGACTTAATTATTCAAACACTTGAAATCACGGATGGCAATCAGATTCAAGCGGCGAAAATACTTGGTATATCGAGATCTAAGCTTCGTTATAGAATGGAACAACTTCAAATTGAAGTAAAAAAACAAGTAAAATGAACTCGATAAGCGAACAAAACAAACTGACTATACTCGTAATTGATGATAATCCACTTGAACTTGGATTAATTCGACTCATTCTTCAAAAAAATTTCCCCGATGTAAAATGTATTGCTTTAACTCGCGTGCCTGACTGGGAAACTTTTTTACAAGCACAAAAAATTGATGTTGTGATCGTTGATTATCGGTTGCCCGAAAAGAATGGACTTGAACATATTAAAGATTTACGTAAGTACAACAAGGATATTTATGCATTTTTAATCACCACTCTTGAAAGAGATGAAATTGATCAGGATATCACAAGCTCTGGAGCAACAGATTTCATTGTTAAAGATAGAAGTTATTCCAATCTTATTTCTAAATTAAATAATGTCATATTAAATGAATCAGTAAAACAAATTGAAGACGAACTCGATTCATTGAAATTTGTCCTCAGTAATTTTACGCAATTACTTGTTCTAAAAATTAATAATCAAAATGAATGTCTTGAACTTATAGGCAACATCGAAAAATTTCAAAACCTGACGGAAATAAGGGATCTGAAATCCGAATGGAAAAATTATTTTAAAGAAACTTTCGATGAACTGAAATCAAAAATTGAAGAGGGAGAAAAAATCCAATCAAAATCAATTGATCTGATGATCCAGAACAGATCGGCTAAATTGCTAATCAGTTTGATTAAATCTTTACAAAACTTTTATTTAATTATTAAGCCTCTTTAATTCCCATCACTTTTTTACCAATATTCCACAGATGGTTAAAATTAGCCATCTTATTTTTTTAAATTTTCGTTGATAAAAATTCAGAACATCCATTAACCTCTTGTAAAATAAGTAGTTAACGTCTTCCTATATCTTCCCAGATCAATTTGGCATTGAGTTTGAAAGTATTATTGAAAAAGGAAAGAGAACAATGGAATTAAAATCAAAAGACAATCAGGATGTAGTTAAGATGCAAATTATTTCATGGATAATTTCTTTTGTCTTATTTAATGCAATACTCCAAGAAGCAGATTGGCTTGTTGCAAGCTCAGTAATTCTTCTGATTGTCTTGATTTTTATTGTTCGAATTTTGGGAGGCAGACGAGGTAAAAAGATCAATTTAGAAAATCAAAATTTTTCGAGGAGGATGTCATGACAACTGCAATGCTCTGGAAAGAATATAAGAAATCAAAGTCGTCAAATTTAAAAGCAGCTTTGATTAAACAATACTTGAGATTGGTTTATTATGTAATTCATCGAACCGAATTGAAAGGGGCGAACTTATTGAATGAACAAGATTTTTATCAGTTCGGAATACTGGGATTGAATGAAGCCATCGAAAGATTTGATCCAAACTACGGTGTAAAATTTGAAACTTATGCAATCCCAAGAATAAGAGGAATGATATTAGATGAATTAAGAAAATTAGACTTTATTCCTCGATCATACAAAGAAAATGTCAAGAAGGAACTTGATGAAGAGAACGCAAGACGACGGGAAAATGATCAATGTGAATTAACAATCACTGATTACCTTAGAGAATATCAAAAACTTTCTCTTTCTCAACAAATTGGAGAAGAAGAAGATACAATTCTCGATTTACTTCCAGGTAACGAAGAAACTCCTGTTGAATTTGTTGAAAGAGAGAATTTAAAGGAAATTATTCTAAAAGAAATAAGCAAACTGCCAGAACGACAAAGGCTAATTATTATGCTTTATTACTTTGAAGATATGAATTATCAAGAGATTGCTGATTTATTGAATATTTCAGTTTCAAGAGTTTCTCAATTGCATACAGATGTTATAAATAAGCTAAGAAAGAAATTTAAAAAGTTGTTGAGGTGATAATATGATTGATAAAAATAATTCTATTAGTAATGTATTGAATTCGATTGATTATTTGCCAGCAAATCAATTAAGTATTTCTTTAAATTTTTTTGAAAATCAAAATCTAAGCCCTTCTAGATTAGCTGATTTAATAAATCGTGATCAGACATTAACTGCACGAATTCTTGCACTTGCAAATTCCCCAGTTTATGGTCTAGCAAAAAAAATATCGACAATAGAAATGGCGATTTCTGTTCTTGGTTTAGAAGCAATTAAAGATTTTGTTATTAGTTTTTCTGTTTTTAATTCAACCTACGACAAAAGCGACCGGTATTTTTTAGCAGACGAATTTAATCAACATTCTTATGTGTGTGGTTATGTGGCTCAACTTTTAGCGAACGATTTTAGTTATCCAGTGAAAAGCGAAGCTTTCGTCGCAGGGCTTTTACACGATATTGGTATTCCAATAATTCACAGATATATGAACAATGAATTCAAATTAATAAGTGAATTAAAATTTTATAGAAGGATAAACCAAACTAAAGCAGAAAAACTTATTCTTGGAAAAACGCATTGTGAAATTGGAGCAATTGTAGCCTCAAAATGGAATTTTCCCGACAAGTTGATTGATGTAATTCAAAATCACCATTCACCAATGGAGAGCTTGACTGATCAAAAACTTGCTGCTATTGTTCATATTGCCGATTTTATTGCAACGAAAGAAGCACCACAATTTCTCTTAAGTTCTGAAGACGAACAACTTGATCACGGTGTAATTGAAATCTTAAATATCTCTGACTTAAGTTACCTTTATGATGTAATTAACAATGTATCCGAACTGATTAAATCCACAAAAATAATTGACGAAATAAAAAGATGAATCAGACAGTTCAGAAAACAGAATTTAATGTTCGTAATAATGATAGATCTTCTTTCCACTATAATTTAAACACACACGGAGCAAATAATCATCAAGAATTACTTTATAAAAACTTCGCTGAACTATCTGGTGAGCTTCTTGAGTTGCAAAAACTTGGTTTCGAACCTGAAGATTATATTCATAAATTTTTATTGGCTATTAAAAGGATTTTAAAAATAGAAGGCTATTTAATCTCCTCTAAAATCGATAATGAACTTGTATTTGAACAAAAAGATAATTTTGATTCTGAAATCGTTAGTTTTCTTTTTGATGGTGGAATAATAAATCTTTCATTAAATGAAAAAAGATCTTTAATCGTTGAATACTTTCAACATCTTAATAAAGACACATCAAAAAATTTATTAATAATTCCTGTTGTGCTTTCTGATAAAACTTTTCTGGTATTTTGTTTGCTAATATCTGATGAGAGAATAGATATCTTTAATTCAATTTTCCCTTTAATTGAGATGCTTTTCAATCATTCTGGAAGCTATATCATTAACAAAATTTTGGAAATTAAAAGAAAAAAATTGCAAGAGAAGTATTTAATACTTGAGGAAAATTTAGTTCAAGAATCAAGTTATTCAACTGCAGGGAAACTTTGTATTAAATCTTTTCACAGCTTAAAAAATAAAACGCAAATAATTGTGAGTTCTTTTAATCTATTAAAGAAATTAGTAGATGGAAAAGATGACGAGCGATTAGAAAAAATTTTTACAATTCTTGATAATGAAATTCCAGAATTTTCTCGGAGTATAAAGTTGATCTCAGATTATTCTAAAACTTTAGTATCAGAAAGTAAACCAGTTTATTTTGAATTTGATCGTTTAATAAACAACTTACAGGATATTTTTAATGCTTCAGGAATAGGAAACAACCTTAAGTTTAATTTTCAAACAAAAATTTCACGGTCGAAAATTTTTGGATTTAATCAAAAATTGCTTCAGGCGTTTTCACTGCTTTTTTTAGAGTTCTTTAATATTGGAATACAAGAGATTAACTTCTCCAATGAAGAAGACGAAAATCGTTTAACTCTCAAACTTAATATAAATTTTAAATCCGAGACAAGTAATGAATTAGGAGATTTGTTAGACGAAAAGTCGAATATTAAATTTGTTCGTATTATTAATCTATTTAGACAAAACTCTTGTAATGTTATTACAAAATCTGGTGATGGTTATTACGAGGTTGTGATTTCAATTCCAAAAAGATCAAGCCAATTTAAACCAGAAAATCTAAATTATGTCAAAAATTTTGATAATTGAAGATGATCCATTTAATATTGAGCTTTTTGAACTTATACTGAAAAGACTTGGTAATTTTGATACTGTCGTAACTGATAATTTTGACAAAATCTTTGATGAGTTGAAAAGTGGTTCTATTGATTTGATTGTTATGGATGTAAGTCTTGACAATACTTATTATAACAAAAAGAAAATTGATGGAATTGTTCTTTCTCGAATGATAAAAGAGAATGAGAATTTCAAAAATATTCCAATTATTATTGTAACGGCTTATGCAGGCGATGATGATATAAGCCGTATCTTAAAAGAGAGTAGAGCAGAACAGTGCATAAAAAAACCAATTATTAATTATCACGAATTTATTGATTTAATCAAAGGATACCTGAGGTGAAGGAAAAAAGACAAATATTAATCGTTGAAGACGAAGAACATACAAGATATCTGCTTGAGCGGCTTTTAGTTGTAAATAATTTCAATGTTCGAGCCGCTGAAAATGGGATTGATGCTCTTAATACGATGACAACTTTTAAACCGGAAATTATTCTTGCTGATTGGAATATGCCTGAGATGGATGGAGCTGCGCTGTGTTCAAGAATTAAATCCAATCCTGACTTAAAACATATTTACTTTATAATGATAACTGCAAAAACTTCGACGCAAGAAAAAGTCATCGGACTTGATACTGGAGCTGATGATTACATTACCAAACCTGTCGAAAATGAAGAGTTACTTGCAAGAATTAGAAGTGGACTTAGAATTTATGACTTGCAACAAGAAATCAAACAACTTGAGCATGAAAAAGCATTACTTGAAATGGCAGCAACACTCGGACATCAAATGAACAATCCATTAAGTGCTGTTAATATGGCGCTTGCTTCTTTAAAGAAAAATATTCAAGATAGAAATTTCAAAGAAATTGATGATGACATCAAATTAATTCAACAATCTGTTCAGAGGATGCAAGAGATTACTCAAAAATTAATGATGCTGAAAGACCCAAAACTCATAACTTATCTTGAAAATCTCAAAATGCTTAAGCTATGATTTAATAAGATAAATTTCTTTTTGTGGTTTAGACAAAAACTCAACTCCATTCTCTTTGACAACAACTTCTTCTTCTACTGTTGCTATTCCATAGTTGGGGATTGTTAATCTTGGTTCAAGTGTATAAACTTCACCAATACCAATTTTTTTGTATGGAATTTCACCATATCGTTCCCATCGAGGGGCGAGAATTACACCTCCATCGTGTGCTTTTCTTCCAACCTGATGTCCAAGTGCATGAGGATATTCTTCATAACCATTTTCAATAATGTAATTTCTTGCAATAGAATCAACTTCATAAGCTATTGAGCCGGGTTTCATAAACTCAGCGGCTTTTTGAATTGAATTAACAATAACATTAAAGCCTCTTTTAACTTCTGATGGTGCATCATTTTCATCATCTCTTAAAATATACCAAGTTCTTTGAAGATCAGAACAATAACCTTTGTATTTTACTCCGAAATCAATGTTTAAGACATGCCCCTTTTTAACCAATCTATCAGTTGGACCTGCATGAGCTCCAGCAGTATCTGGACCAGTAAAAACTGAAGGACAGTATTCTTTATCCCAGGCTGTTTCGAGTCCTCTTTTAGTAACTTCATTTAAGATAAAATCAGCAATTTGTTTTTCTGAAACTCCGGGTCTTATGAATTTACCTGTTAACTCAAAAATTTCAAGTGTAATTCTAATTGCTTCTTTCATTAAATCAATTTCAGTTGGCGATTTTCTGCCTCGAAGCAAAGTAAGAATTTCTTCTGAAGAAATTAACCTATCGACAAATGATGTTCCATTTAGTTTATCAATTAAATCTAAATACATTCCATATGTTAGTCCATCGGCAAGATTATTATTCTTTGAAAAATTAATTGCAATTTTTCGAGGATTGTATTTTTCAAGAACTTTCAATAAATCTTCTTTAATTCCCTGAACATAACCAATGACTTCATCAAATAAATTTTTTGATTTGATATTTGCAACGTCGAGACTACCCACAATTGCAATTGTATTCCCATTTTTTGTGATAATGAATGCTGATTGCCAGGTACAGTTTGTTCCAAGTATAAGATCCAGCGATGGATCTCTTATTGTTTCTGTTTCACGAACATATGTTAGCC
>JBNAWO010000029.1:0-3141 GCA_049699815.1 Ignavibacteria bacterium
GCTTATTTGTACGGAATTCCTTATGTGCTTTATAAAAAATATAAAATCAGACGATATGGTTTTCATGGAACTTCGCACCTTTATGTTTCGAAACGAGCAGCAGAATTAATGAATAAACCGTACGAAGACTTGAAAATAATTACCTGTCATCTTGGTAATGGTTGTAGCGTTGCAGCAATAGATCGCGGTACCTCAATTGATACTTCGATGGGTTTCACTCCTCTTGAAGGATTATTGATGGGGACACGTTGCGGAGATCTTGATCCATCAATTCCTCTGCATGTTATGGGGAAAGAAGAATTAACTCTTGCTGAAGTAAACACAATGTTGAATAAGCATAGTGGACTGATGGGAATTTCTGGTGTATCTAATGATATGAGAGAAATTATTAAAACAATGAATGAAGGGAATGAAAGATCAAAGTTCGCTTTTGAAGTATTTTGTTATAGAATAAAAAAATACATTGGTGCTTATGCTGCTGCCTTAGGTGGACTTGATGTTGTTGTATTTACCGGTGGAATTGGTGAAAATAGCTTTGAAGTTAGAAAAGAAGTTTTATCCAATCTTGAATTTCTTGGAATTGACATTGATGACGAAAAGAATTTATTAAAAGGTGGGGAGAGATTGATTACCAAGAATGATTCTAAAGTTAAAGTCTTTGTAATTCCAACTAACGAAGAACTGGTTATTGCTTTGGATACTGCACAAATTGTCAGTGAAATTAAAAGTCAATTGAATTAAGTTAAAATTTATGTAGAGTATTATGAGTTTAAATGATTTCTTGCTTAGCTTTATTCCTCTCTTTGTTGCAATTGATATAATTGGAACTGCTCCTATTTATCTTGGATTAACTGAACAATTTGAAAAAAAAGAAAAACGAAGACTTGTAATTCAAGCTGTTATAACAGCGTTTGTTTTAGCAATGATTTTTATTGCAACTGGTAAAGTAATACTCGATTTTATGGGAATTACTTTAAATGATTTTAGAATTGGCGGTGGTTTAGTTTTATTAATTTTATCAATTAATGATCTTGTCTTCGCAAGTGATGAGAGCAGAAAACCGCAAGGAACGATTGGAATTGTCCCACTGGGTATTCCACTTATTATGGGACCCGCCGCACTTACTACAATTTTAGTCCTTCTTAATAATAATGGAATTTTACCAACTGTCCTTTCAGTATCTGTCAATTTAATTATTGTTTTTCTAGTTCTTTATTACGCCGAAAAAGTTGTTGATTTAATTGGTGAATCTGGCGCAAAAGCTTTTGCAAAAGTTGCTTCTCTTTTCCTCGCAGCAATTGCTGTTATGATGATTAGAGTTGGAATTTTAGAAGTTATAAAAGAAATCAAGTAATCAAGGTCGTGTTGGAATATAACCTCGATATGGTGTAACCGATTGAATTGTAATAAAAGCTTCGGGATCAATTTTCTCCACAATTTCGAACAGTTCTTTCTGCCTTTTGCGAGGAATGACAGTTACAATAATAGATTGACCACCACTTCCGCCTTCGGCAGGCAAAAGAGTTACACCAAATTTATTTTTTCTTAGTTCATTTGCAATTTTGTCTACAAAATGTCTTGAAATCACATAAGCTTGAGAATATCCCAATCCAAATCTTTGCTCAAGAGTTATTCCAATTATATTTCCCAATCCGAACCCCGTCGAGTAACCGAGAATATTCCATAAATTATCAATGTGCAGCATAATATGTCTAATTGCAAATACCCAGATTGTTACTTCAAAAAAACCAAGTATTCCGGCAATATATTTTCTCCCTTGAACAACCATTAATGTGCGAATTGTGCTTATTGTCACATCTGTAATCCGCATGCACATTATTAGAAATGCACTAAGAAAAATTTCCATTATTCAAGTCTTTTTATACAAAAATAGTAAAGCATTAAGACATCTTTCGAAATTTGTAAATCATTTCTAATGACTTAAAATAAAAATTCTTAGTTTCAACTTAGAGTTTTTTACTGACTTGAATTTTAAAATTCTTTTATAAAAGTAACGAAAGAAATTTTAGAATATGAATTGCTAATTCAAAACGATAACAGATATCAATTTAATTTCAAAAACAGATACTTCCATTAAATAGTTTAAAATCAAATTTCCATGCAAACTTCTTGTAAGGAAAATACTACAAAAATTTTACTCAAAATTTATTGATAAAATGAAAAATCGTGATTAAGTTAAATTAAGTTTTTAATTAAAATTAAGGCATAGTTAATCAATAATGGGAAAAATTTGAATTTTTTTTTCAGAACAATGAACTTAATATATGTGAGCTTTATTTTTAGCTCAATTTTAGTTATTGGAATTTCCATTCATTTATGGAATTTTGAGCTAGAGATGCAGACAGAGTTTTCCAAAGTTAAAATTTTTATTGTAGTTGTTTTTGTTCTGATTTCCCTTGTACTTTCAAATTATATTTACAGGAAAAATTTGGACCGCATTGATCAAAACGATCAATTAATTTTGAAATTGCAGGCATTTCAAACAGCTTCAATTTATCGTTTAAGTATTTTAGAGTTTACAATAATAATAACGATTGTATTATTCACTTTTACTAAAGTTTGGTTTTTGCTTTTTTTAGTATTTATTCTATTAATCTTTTTAATATTTAGTCGACCCTCCAAGAAAAAATTCCTTAATTTATTTCATTTATCAGAAGAAGACATTAAATCCATAAGCTGATAAAATATTCTCTGCATTTTTCTTAAATTCATTTCATAAAAAATCCATTTAAAAATGGGACAACCTGTTTATTTTATAAAAGACAAATTTGTTGAAAAAGATAAAGCATTTATATCTGTCAATGATCTTGGACTTCTAAGGGCTTATGCAGTTTTTGATTATTTAAAAACTTACTTTGGTAAACCTTTTCATCTTACAGATCATATTAATCGTCTTTTTCAATCAGCTAAGTTCATTGGACTCGAAATTCCAGTTTCAAAAGATGGAATAAAATTTATTATAAAAGAACTTTTAAGGGTTAATAAATTTAGTGAATCAAGTATAAGGATAATCGTAACAGGAGGGACGAGTCCAGATGGAAAAAAGAAAGGAGAACCTAATCTTATAATAACCTGTGAACTGAGAAATGAAATTGATAAAATTTTTTATGTTAATGGTGT
>JBNAWO010000029.1:3151-14491 GCA_049699815.1 Ignavibacteria bacterium
GTGTAAAGATAAAAACTGTATATGATTATCGTGAAGCACCCATTGCAAAAACTATTAACTACACTATGGCTATAAAATATCTCAACGAATATAATCCTCAAGGTTACTTCGAAGTTTTATATATTCATAATTCAAAAATTACAGAATGTACATCGAGCAACATTTTTTTTATTAAAGGGAAGAAACTTATTACACCTAAGGATGAATTACTTCCTGGAATTACTAGGCAAGTTGTGCTTAGAGAAGCTTCAAAAAATTTTGAAATTGAGGAGCGAGAAGTTTTCTTCCACGAAATTTTCGATTTTGATGAGTGTTTTATCACTTCAACGGATAAAGAAGTTATGCCTGTGATTTCTATAGATGAATATTTCTTTAATAAAGGTAAAGTTGGTGATAAAACAAAATCGATTATGAAGATATTTCATAATTATGTCGAATCGGGAATTTGGATTGAAGATTAATCAATCTTTGGTTTATACTTGAATTCCTAGTCCTTCTCTGACTAAAATTCCAATTCCGAATGTAATTGCTGTGACAACAAGATTGAGAATCACCATTTCCAAAAATCTATGCTTAAACGATAAATCTTTTGCAATAGAGATGTAGTAATTAAAAACAAAAATTATTAGAATAGCTATTCCAATAGTGATAGGTAAAGCGATAAAAGGATTTGGTAACAAAAGATATGGAAGAACTAGTAAAATTACAGTGATGATATAAGCTATTCCCGTATAAAAAGCGGATTTTAAATAGTTTTTATTTTCGCCTTCGGCTTTTTCGGATAGGTAATTTGAGGCTGCCATTGAGAAAGAGGCAGCAATGCCGGTGATTAGTCCCGCAATTGCAATTATAGAAGTTTGTTGAATTGCAAAAGTTAAACCTGCCAATGCACCGGTAAGTTCAATAAGTGCATCGTTTAAACCAAGCACAATTGAACCGGCATATTTCAACTTCTCTTCGTCCAACATATCGATTAGAGCATTTTCGTGAGAATTTTCTTCACCAATTATTTTTTCTGCTTCCGGGATTTGATCGACAATTGTCGAATAAAATTTTTCAGCTTTTTGTTCGCCCTTTTCCATTAATTTGATACTGAAAGTAATTCCAAAGATGCGAGCCATCAAGTTATAGAAATAAACTTTAAATTTATTTGGTTTGACTTCTTTCTCTGTGTATTTTTTCCAGTAATGATAATGAGCAAGTTCATCATTAGCAATTTTTTTTAGGACCTCTGAGTTATTTTTATCTTTTATTACTCTGGCAAGATAACTGTAAACATAAAATTCTGTGATCTCATTTTTCTGAACAAACAAAAGCTTGTCTCTTAAATCTGAATCAATTTTCATTTGAAACTCCTTTTTTGATTAATTCAGGTTGTTTGAAAACTTTGTTTAAGTTTTTCAGTCCGATCTGCTAATTTAAGTTGTTCGATTAGTTCATCTAAATTTCCATCTAAAATTTCTTGAAGATTATAAAGCGTTAAACCAATCCGATGATCTGTGACTCTGTTCTGAGGGAAATTATATGTTCTGATTTTATCACTTCGATCACCTTTTCTAACCATGGATCTTCTTTGCTCAACCATTTCTTTATTTTTCTCTTCCATTTGTAGGTCATAAAGTCTTGCACGCAAAACTTTCATCGCTTTAATTCGATTTTGAATTTGAGAACGCTCATCCTGACATTGAACAACTATACCAGTTGGAATGTGAGTTATTCTAACCGCAGTTTCAACTTTATTGACATTTTGGCCACCAGCTCCACCACTTCTAAAAATGTCAATTCGTAAATCGTTGGGATTTATTTCAACTTCAACTTCCTCAGCTTCTGGAAGAACTACTACAGATGCTGCGGATGTGTGAATCCTACCACTTGATTCTGTTTTAGGGACTCTTTGAACACGATGAACGCCACTTTCGTATTTCATATTTCCATAAGCGTTATCACCTTGAAGCATAAAAATTACTTCTTTAATTCCACCAATTCCAGTTTCATTAATGTCAATTAAATCAACTCTCCAGCCTTTGTTTTCCGCGTATCTTGTATACATTCGGAAAAGATCAGCAGCGAAGAGGGCAGCTTCTTCCCCGCCGGTGCCAGCTCTTATTTCCACGATACAATTTTTAGAATCGTCAGGGTCTTTCGGAAGAAGGAGCATTTTAAGTTGCTCTTCAAGTTTTTCTAATTCTGGTTCGAGCTCATCCAGTTCAAGTCTGGCAAGTTCTACGAGTTCAGGATCAATCTTAGAATAGATTATTTCTTTATTGCCTTCGATGTTCTTTTTGACTTCTTTATATTTTTTGAAAGTATTAACAATTTCTTCAAGCTCACTTCTTTCTTTTGTGAGTTGAATTAATTTTTGCTGGTCAGAAACTACTTCGGGTTTTGTGAGTTCTTCGTTGATCTCTTCGAATCGCTGTACGAGTCTTTCTAAATTTTCGAACATAAATTCCTCTTTTCTTATCTCAAAAATAGAAAATCTGTTTGGTTTATTGAATTGTGGGAGTTTGAATGGGTTATTTTATTTATAGAATGTCCTGAAGAATTTAACCAATACTGGTTTTTGCTGCATCATTAATTTTTTTGAAGAAATTTTTTCATCTAAAATTAAAAAGCTTAAGTATATTGATAAAATTAAAATTATAATCGGGAACAAAAATAGAACAAAAAAGACAATGGAATTTTGAATTTTAATGCCATTACCATAAACAGGGAATTTATTTGATTTTAGCAGATAAACTTTGAAATTTTCATCAATCCAGCGAATTGGTGG
The DNA here is from genome assembly GCA_049699815.1 of Ignavibacteria bacterium. Lineage (GTDB taxonomy): Bacteria > Bacteroidota > Ignavibacteria > Ch128b > Ch128b > Ch128b. The sequence continues at coordinate 5,925 of JBNAWO010000029.1, forward strand.
AATTTCGTTTAGAGTAAAGTGCTGAATAGTTTTTATAAAATAAACATTGTCGAATAAGGAATAAATTGAAATGTAATAATTTTCCAATTTCGTTTCATAAAGAGTTGGTTTCCCATGTATTACTTTTATTGAAGCAAAGTTTCCTGAATGAATTAAATCATACAACTCATCGGAGGAGAGAAAAGTTGTGTCCTTCATAAAGGAAACATTAAATGTAGGATCTGAAATAATCCACTTTTGTCTTTTTTCATCCCAGATTTCAATTGTTGAATGACGATCAAATGAATCAAATATTGAGCGACTTATAGTAATGTAACGAACATTGAAGCCCAGTAGATGCAAAATATAACCATATAGTCTTGCAATTTCACCACATAACAAAGTTTTATTTAATCTCATATGGATAAAAAGTTTATCAGGGTAACGAGAAATTAAAACTGAAGTATCAGACTTTGATGCAAGGTTTAAAAATTGCTCTCTAATTTTAATTGCCGCTTCTATTGTTCGCTCAAAAGTTTGATTGTATTCGATTTTATCTTTACTTAAATCAATAAAATTTTGATTGTACTTTTCGGGATAATTAAAGTTTGTGCAAACAGATTTTGTTTTAAAAACATCTTGTTCAATTACGCCATATCTGCTCAATGTGATTAAATTATATTTTTTTAGGATGATTGAAGTGACCAATTCAAACAGGACCAGTGTGAATAATATATTTATCAGGAAAATTTTTCTTTTCATTATTTCGATTGATTGGACTTTTTAAAACACGGTTGGTTTAAATAGCATTATAGAAATTCAAATTTTATTCCCAGAAAAAAATCTAAATTTTTGATTAAATAAAGTTTACAGATTATACATATGAATTATTTTCTAACGAAGCGAAAAATTTTCATATAAGTTTTGATTCAAAGTACACTGTTTTGTTCTTAATTCGTCTTTCAGTTTATTCTAAAAATATTTTTATTTTAATAAGAAAAAGAAAACTTATTTAATTCTTAACAAAAAGGATTAACAAATTTTTGATTGTAAAATGAAATCATTTAAAGAACTGCTTAATGAAAGAGTTTTAATCTTTGATGGAGCGATGGGCACAAATCTCCAAGCTCAAAATTTAACTGCTGATGACTTCGGCGGTAAAGAATTTGAAGGTTGTAACGAATATTTAATAATTACTAAACCTGATGCAGTAAAAAAAGTACATCTTGATTTTCTTGAAGCAGGTTCAGATATAATTGAAACAAACACATTCGGTTCGAATGAAGTTGTATTGGCTGAATACAATCTTCAACATTTATCTTATGAAATTAGTAAAAAATCTGCCGCACTTGCTAAAGAACTTGCTTTATCTTTTTCTACTGAAGAGAAACCAAGATTTGTAGCTGGTTCAATCGGACCTGGAACTAAACTCCCATCACTTGGACACATCACTTTTAGAGAATTAGAAAAATCTTATTATCCACAAATTTTAGGATTAATTGACGGGGGCGCTGATTTACTTTGTATTGAGACCTGTCAGGATATGCTTCAAGTTAAAGCTGCATTGTCAGCAGCAATGAAAGTTTTTGATGAAAATAGAATTAAGATACCTATTATCGTTTCAATTACGATTGAGACAACAGGAACAATGTTAATGGGCACCGACATTTCTGCCGCTTTGACAACTTTTGAACCTTATGATATTATTGATGTAATAGGAATGAACTGTGCAACTGGTCCAAAAGAAATGAGTGAGAACATTCGTTACTTATGTCAAAATTCTCCAAAACCAATTTTTGTGATGCCTAATGCAGGAATTCCTGAAAATGTAGGAGGTAAAGCTTGTTATCATTTAACGCCAGACGAACTTGTGCAATGGTTGTCTCATTTTGTAAAAGATCTTGGTGTAAGCATTGTCGGAGGTTGCTGCGGAACGACTAAAGAACACATTAAAAAGCTTGTTGATAATTTATCTGGTTTAAAACCAGCAGAAAGAAAATGGAACTATCAACCGTCTGTTTCAAGTAATTTTATAAGTCAACCTTTACATCTTGATCCTGCGCCTGTGTTAGTTGGTGAAAGATGCAACGCAAACGGTTCAAAACAATTTCGAGAATACTTGCTTAACGATGATTACGATGGAATGCTTCAAGTTGCAAGAGATCAGATCAAAGAAGGTGCACATATGCTTGATATTTGTGTTGCTTATGTTGGACGTGACGAAAAGAAAGATATGATAGAATTTGTAAAAAGATTAAATACTCAAATTCAATTACCGCTTATGTTTGATTCAACTGAATATGAAGTTATTGAAGCTGCACTTGAACATTACGCGGGGAGAGCAGTAATTAACTCAATAAATCTTGAAGATGGCGAAGAAAGAATTTCAAAAATTTTACCTCTTGCAAAAAAATTTGGCGCCGCTGTAATTGCTTTAACGATTGATGAAGAGGGAATGGCTAAAACTGCTGACAAAAAATTTAAAATCGCAAAAAGAATCAGAGATATTGCCGTTAATAAATATAATCTTCGTGAGAGTGATTTAATCTTTGATCCTTTAACTTTTACTCTTGGTAGCGGTGATGAGGAATTTAGAAGAAGCGCAATCGAAACCCTTGAAGCAATAAAATTGATTAAAAAAGAAATTCCAGATTCAAAAACAATTCTTGGAATAAGCAATATATCTTTTGGATTAACTCCAAAAGCAAGACACGCTTTGAATTCGGTATTTCTTTATTATGCTGTTCAAGCTGGACTTGATCTTGCAATAGTTCATGCAAGTAAAATTATGCCTTTGAATAAAATCGATGAACGAGGGAAACAGCTTTGCGAAGAATTGATCTTTGATAAGAGAAAATTTGAATATGTTTAAAACCTTCTTAGTTTAATCCGAATATACGCTGGGAGAAGGGAGAGTACATCAATGTGAGATGGATAACTATAATTAAGTGAATTGATGACTTTAAGTTATTATAAACTCGTTAAACAAAATCTTAATTTTATTAAAATTTTTTACTCCCTCTTGGCCATTTTTATTTTCACTTCATTTCAAATCAATTCTATAAAAACTTTTTCAACAAGCGATGGACTTCCGGACAATCGCATAATTGATATCGCTCAAGATAAATTTGGACAGCTATGGGTTCTGGCAAATAGTTCAGTCTCAATTTACAATGGAAGTTACTGGAAAAATTTCAGTACAAAGTTTCGGCATCAGGAAAATCCTTTTAATGATCATTTAATAGACTTTCACAAAATTTTAATTAATGAAGATGATATTAAGCTTTTCCTCTCTAATGATGGAAGAATTTTCAAACTTAAAGAAAATTTTCTGGAAGAACTTGCATCACCATTGATCAATAAGGGGATTTCGTTAACTGATTTTGTATTAGTTAGAGAAAAAGATAAGCAAATTATCTGGGCATCAACGGAAAAAAATGGACTTGCTTTTTATGATAATAACTGGTTTACTTTCACAACCAATGAAGGTTTGATTTCAAATACAATTCTAGCAATAAAAAGCAATAATGATCTTCTCCTTATTCTAACAGATCAAGGACTACAATTTATTCGTGATAGAAAAGTTGTGTACACTTTTAAGGATTTTAATTTCAAAAAGTTTAGAAATATTTTCATTGCATTTGATAGAAATACAAAATATAGGGAAAATATTCCCGCATTCTGGGTACTTGCTGATAATCGGCTTTATAAATTTGAAGAGGAAAGAGTGTTCGACAAAACTTTTAATTACTTTAATCCTTACAAAGAAAATTATTCTAAAATTTTTACAAATGGAGGTAATAAACTTTATTTACTAAATAATCAGCTTATCAAAGTTATAAATCTGGCTACAGGAGAAATGCAGGTTTTGAACAAAGAGGTGGAAATAACAGGAACACCTCAAATTTTATTTGTGGATAGAGAAAAAAATCTCTGGATTGGAACTGATAAAAAACTCATAAGAATTAATTTCACAAACATTATCAAGTATTCTGAAGAAGATGGACTTAGCAGTTCGAAAATTACTTCCATATGTAAATCAGAAGAAAATTTTTACCTTGGTCATCCAGATGGGAAGCTCACATTATTTTCAAGCTCCAAATTTTATCAATTGAATTTTGAAACTCAGATAAAATATTATTTGAAAAATTATTCTATTTCTTCATTAGAAGTAAGAAAGATTCAAGCAAAAGATAATAGAATTATGTTCCTTGCTGGCAAGTCAGGAATTTTTGAGTTATATAAAAACAAGTTTTTAAAACCAGTTTTTTTAATAAATAATCCATCGGATTATGTGAATGATTTTGTTTTATTGAAAAACGGTGGCTTATTACTTTGCGGAAAATTTTCACAAGTAGATGAAGTGAAAAATTTAATCTTTATCAATTCAAATCAGAGCTTACCTGAAAGTGAAATTCTTAGATCAATTCAACCTGAGCGATTGTTCATATCGCGCGATGGAGCAATCTGGATTTCTACTCAGACTTCAATTTTAGTTAGAGTTTTTAAGAATAAAGTTGAACAATATGACTTTAAACAAATTTGTAATGCTCAGAAAATATATGCGATAAATGAAGATAGAGGAGGTAATATTTTCGTTGGAACTGATAATGGTTTTATTGTTTTACTGAAGAATGGTGAAACTAAAACTTACAGCTTTGTAGATAAAATGAACTCAAACGAAAATATTGAGTTTTATTCATTTGGTTTTGATGAATTGAATAATGTCTGGTTACTTTCAAGTAGAGGTTTAAAATTTTGGAACTGGAAAGAGTTCAAATCTTCTTACGAATGGAAAAATGTAATTCCTGTTAAAGAAAACTTTCAAGCAGTGGAAGAATTGAAGGGGAAAATTTTCATTGCAAGTGAAAATGGTTTATTCGTAATCTCTTCAATTGAAGATGAAATTATAGATTTGCAGCCACAAGTTTACATTCAAGAAATTGTCGCAAATGGAAATTCTTATGATGGATTTACAGACTTAACTTTTAAAGAGACAACTAATTTATCAATTAAATTTAATGCTGTTTTGCTTTCAGCTAATAATATTGAATTTTCTTATAAACTTGAAGGTTATGATAAAGAATGGTCATCACCAACTTTTTCGAGAGAAGTGAATTACTTCAATCTGCCTGAAGGTAATTACAGATTTGTGTTGAGAGCAAAATCGAGTTTTACCGATTGGACTCAACCAATAAGCACTGGTTCAATTCGAGTTAAGATCCCGATTTATCAGAAATTTGAAATAATAGTTCCATTTATTTTACTTCTGGTATTATTATCACTTCTTGTTTCTGTCATTAAGACTAAAAGAAGATTTGGAAAGCAAGATTTAGTCGCACTTAAAAGACAAATTGAAGGACTGGAAAAACAAAACAAGCAATTGCGACTTGAATTTAACAAAGCCATTGAGCTCTCCAAATCACGGATGACTTTTCTTGCAAGTTTATCTCACGAATTAAGGACGCCAATAAATTCTCTGATTGGTTTTGTGGATATTTTACTTGATTCTAAGATTAAGTTGAGTGAAGAAGAACGGCAAAAGTATTTAAATTACATAAGTATTAATAGCAGGAGACTTCTGATTTTAATAAACGATATTATTGATATCGCAAAGATAGATTCAGGTACAATCACACTTGATTATTCAGAAGTTAATTTAAATGCGGAAGTGAGGGATACGATCAATCTTTTCCGTGAAAAAATAAGATCAAAGCATCTCGATCTAATTCTTGAGCTTGATCCCGATCTTGAAACTCAATATTTATACATTGATCGTAATAGACTTCATCAGATAATTTCTAATTTAATTACAAACGCAGTAAAATTTACTGAAGAAGGTTATATTAAAATATTGACTCGAAAAGAAGCGGATAATTTTATTTTAGCTATCGAAGATACTGGAATAGGAATTCCTGAAAAAGAAATCAATTTTATTTTTGAGGAATTCAGGAGGTCTTCAAATGCAATTAAGAAATCAATAGAAGGGACTGGACTTGGCCTTTCAATTACAAAAAGATTAGTGGAGATGATGGGCGGTGAAATAAAAGTTGAAAGTCAGGAAGGAGTTGGCTCAACTTTTACAGTAACTTTCCCATCAATGAAAGGATCGAAGAAAAAGTTAGGGAGTAATATCAATTTAATTCAGAACTGAATTCTTATTAAGAGTTTTATTCAAAGTTTTAAAATTTATTCTTCAAAATCTACAACATCAGCATCGGAAACGAAAATCATCATTGCATAATCTTTATAATAATTTGTCTTGCAGTGGTCAATTATTTTTTTAGCAATATCTTCTTCGCAAAGAATTTCAATTTGAATGTTTTGACTTAATGTAAAATCACCTTCTCTCTTACCGCTTTTTCCGCTGCCGCTGACTTCAAAGATTGTATAACCTGAAGCACCAAGTTGAATAATTTCGTCTGGCAGAACTGAACCTAAGGTTGATTCGGTAATTATATTAACTAATTTCATCTTTTTCATTTTAAACTCCGACTAAAGTTGTAGCCAACCAGTGATAAATTGGAATACCAAAGATTAAATTAAATGGGAAAGTGATACCGAGTGATGCAGTCAGATAAAAAGTTGGATTAGCTTGAGGAACTGCAATTCTCATTGCTGCTGGAGCAGCAATGTATGAAGCGCTGGCTGCGAGAGTTGCAAGGACCGTTGTTCCACCCACAGAAAGTCCAACAATTAAGCCAACTAAAGATCCAATAACTGCACTTATTAAAGGCATAATTATTCCAAAAGCTACGAGAAATAACCCAACTCTCTTCAAATCTTTTAAACGATAAGAAGTTACAAGTCCCATTTCGAGAAGAAAGAATGCAAGTAATCCTTTGAATAAATCGGTGAATAAAATTTTTACGCTATTTGTTTTTTCTGGACCAAGAACATAGCCGATTAATAATCCCATCACAAGCAAGTAGATGCTTCTTCCGAAAAGAACTTCTTTCACAAGTTTAGAAAGAGAAAATGGGCCTTTGCTGGCTTTTACTTTGGCAATTAGAATTCCAACTGCAATTGCAGGAATTTCAAGTAAGACTAACAACACAGTTGTATAATTTTCGTAGCTAATTTTAAATTTATCAAGGAAAGCAATGACAACGGCATAGGTTACAGCGCTCACAGATCCATAATGAGCTGCAATTGCGGCTGAATTTACTCTATCAAATTTTCCGATTTTTCTCAGAATGATGTATGCAATGATTGGAATAATAACCCCTATTGATATGGTTCCGATTATTGGCGAAATAATTTCTTTAAAATGTGATTCGCTTAATTGTATTCCACCTTTTAACCCAATTGCAATGAGGAGATAAATACTCAAAACCTCATAAATTGGTTCTGGAAGTTTTAAATCAGTCTTCAGAATTCCAGCAAGCAAACCAACAACAAAAAATAAAATTACAGGATCAAGTAAATTTTCTATCATTTAATTCTCCATTGTTTAAGATGATTAGTAATTTACTGGTATACGGAATTTTGATTAGAATAATTTTTCTTCATCAAAAAGAGTGTCTGATAATAGATCTCTCTTATTCAGGTTTAAAACTTTAAGAGCGAGGTCGGTTGTTTCACGTCCTCTTGGAGTTCGTTTTAAAAATCCTTGTTGAATTAGAAAAGGTTCATAAACTTCTTCAATTGTTCCGGGATCTTCATTAACTGAAACAGCAATTGTATTAATTCCAACTGGACCACCTTTATATTTCAAAATAATTGTCTTCAAAATTTCTTTGTCCATCTCATCAAGACCATATTCATCTACATCAAGACTTTGCAGTGCTTTTTTGGCTATTTCAAGATTTATTTTGGCCAGATGTTCTACATCAGCAAAATCGCGAGTTCTTTTTAGAAGTCGATTAGCAATTCGTGGAGTGCCTCGAGCCCTTCGTGCAATCTCAAAAGCAGCATTTTCATCAATTTCGATATTTAAAATTTTAGCCGATCGCTTGACTATTTGAAGTAAATCTTCAGCAGTGTAATAATCAAGTCTAGAGTTTATTCCAAATCGATCTCTAAGAGGAGATGTGAGTAAGCCTGCACGCGTTGTTGCACCGATAAGTGTATACTTGGGGAGTTTAATTTGTACTGTTCGAGCATTTGGACCTGCGTCAATCATTATATCGATTTTAAAATCTTCCATTGCTGAATAAAGATATTCTTCTACAACTGGACTCAATCGGTGAATTTCATCAATGAATAAAACAGAATTTTCTTCAAGATTGGTCAGAATTCCAGCAAGGTCACCAGGTTTTTCTAAAACAGGTCCAGAAGTTACTTTTATTTTTACTCCAAGTTCGTTAGCAATGATGTGAGCTAAAGTCGTTTTACCAAGTCCAGGTGGTCCGGTTAGTAAAACATGATCAAGAGATTCTTTCCGAATTAGAGCAGCTTCAATAAAGACTTTTAAATTATCAACAATTTTTTTTTGACCAATAAACTCATCAAAAGTAATTGGTCGCAGGCTTCTTTCCAGTTCAATATCTTCGTTAAATCGAACAGGAGTTGTGTTTTTTGATTTTCTCATATCGAAATTTAGTGAGAAATGCATTCTACTTTCAAGAATAATAAAGAAAAATTTG
>JBNAWO010000029.1:14591-24979 GCA_049699815.1 Ignavibacteria bacterium
GAAAAATTTGTTGCTGCATTTTAATGCTCCCTAATTAATTTTGATTTTATTGCAATGGGGGATAGTTTATTCTCAAGCTGGAATTGAATTCACAATCTAAGTCGGAACCGATTCTACTCTGGCATTAGAGTTTGCTGAGGATAATACAAAGTATATTATTGTGATGAGAAAAGAAAAACAAATGGTGCTGAAATTGTTGTTCAATTTCATTCAAAGACAGACTATTCCTTAATTGGAAAATCCAGTTGTACTTTATTCTAAATCAATTTCTCTGCAAGATTTTTATAATGCAATACTTCAAGTCGCATCTGATGGGCCAAGATTTTTTATTATCTGGACAGATGTAGAAAAAGAAAGCGGACTACATACAATAAATTATGATGCCTAAAAATATAATTTAAGCAGCGGAATTTATTTTTCTAAAATAAATGCTGTTGATTTTGTTTCAACAAAGAAAATGGTTTATTTGAAGTAAAATAATTCCATTGAGATTTTAAGCCTGTCGAATTTAATTCGACAGGCTTTTTATGTTTGCGCAAATACATTCATATTCTGACCTGAAAATATCCAGGTCGCAGGTTCCCTGATCATTTCTTTCAAAAGTGAAAATTCCACAGGTGGATTTTGAATATTTATATTCTCTGAGTGGGAATATTTTTTAATTAAATTAAGTGGATTTAAGAAAGAACTCTGAATTTTAATTCGAATGAAGCCTTCTTTTTTCAACAAATTTTTTATTGAGACTGGAGAGTAATGAAAGAAATGATATGGTAAACTCCATCCATTCCATTTCTCTTTTTTTAAGAATCTATCGAGACTCATCACATTTGGAAGTGAAAGCCATAAAATTCCGTTTTCATTTAATAGTCCTCTGATTCTCCTAATCGTTTGGACAGGGTTTGATAGATGTTCAAAAGAATGGTAGAAACAGATTAAATCATATTTTTTGTTTGAGTTAAAATCAAGTAAATCACCATTGAAAAGATCAACGCCGAATTTTTCTTTTGCAATTTGAACGCTGTATTTTGAAATTTCAATTCCATCAGCAACTAAACCGAGTTCTTGAAATGCTTTGACGAAAAGTCCAAAACCAGCTCCAACATCTAAAATCGAGTTTATCTTTCCAAAATACTTCTGAATGTAAGTCAAATAATATTGAGCTGTTGCCTTAATTGATTGGAAGTTTAATTCAACTTCGTAAAGATAATTTTCAAAATAATCTTTATCGTAAAGAGTTTTTGATGAGAGGATTTCGTCAATATTCTTCAAAAAAATTACTTTACAATCTTTGCACTTAAACAATTCGTAATTATTTATAACAGCATAAGATTTTACTCTGGATGAGTTACAAATTCTGCAATTCATAAAATTTTACTAATTAAAATTCTAAGCATTGGATTATAAATCTCTTTTCCCCTGAACAAATTCTTCGGCAATTCTAACATCGTGTGGACTGCCAATAAACAAAGGTGTCTTTTGATGAAGTTCTTTTGGTTCTATATCCAGAATTCTTTGATATCCATCAGAAGCTTTTCCTCCAGCATGCTCTACAATAAATGCAAGTGGATTACACTCATACATCAATCTTAGTTTGCCATTTGGATTTTTCTTATCAGCTGGATACATAAATATTCCACCATAAAGTAAATTGCGATGAAAATCTGCGACAAGTGAACCGACATACCTTGCTGAATATGGTCGCCCCGACTCTTTATCATCTTTCTGAAGATATTTAATATACTTCTTCAAACCCTCATCCCAATAAATATAATTACCTTCATTGATAGAATAGATTTTACCTTTTGTCGGAATTCGAATGTTATCATGACTTAATAAAAATTCTCCAACAGCCGGGTCAAGTGTAAAGCCGTGAACTCCATTCCCGGTAGTATAAACTAAAATTGTGCTTGAACCATAGACGATGTAGCCGGCAGCAACTTGTTCTGATCCTTTTTGCAAACAATCTTCAAGTGTTCCAGGTCCATTTCCTTTCGATTTTCTTCTATAGATGGAAAAGATTGTTCCGATGCTAACATTTACATCAATATTTGACGAGCCATCAAGAGGATCAAATAATAAAACATATTTACCAATTTTATTCCCTTTAGGAATATGAATAATATCTTCTTCTTCTTCCGAAGCCATAACGCAAAGATGTCCACCGTGACTCATTGCACTGATTAACATATTATGAGCATAAACATCCAATTTTTTTACTTCATCACCATGAATATTTTTTTCACCTGTGAACCCTAAAATATCAACTAAACCAGCTTTATTTACTTCAAGTGAAATAATCTTTGCTGCAAGTGCAAGATCAGAAAGCAAATCAGAAAGTTCGCCAGTTGCTTCCGGATACTTTCTCTCATTTTCAACAATATGTCGTTCAAGTGTTAAAAAGCGTTTAGGTATATTCATAAGAGTTCTCCTATTTTTTTATAATTGATTGTTTTATGAAACAACTTATTTTTCTCAAATAAAAATAAAGTATCTATAAAATGGTAATTCTTAAAAGTTCCAGTAAGAGCAAACAAATTAAAATTCAAAAAGCTTAGATTGAATGAAAAGGTCGAATGAACAAATGTTTTAAAAGATTTAAATAAAAAGTTTGATTTATGATTGTTTTGATAAAAATTTTTTAAATATGGATTTATCGGAGATGAATTTTCTCTTTGTTGAATTGGGATTTTTTTAACCAGAATCCTATCAGTATCTAAACTAAAAGTTTTATCTAAAATACAAAACAAGCTATAGATTAAAGAATAGGAATTAATAAGAAAAATTGGAAGATGAACTTGCAAAAATTGTTTAGTCAAACTGATGAAGACTTTGACCCTCCATAAAATTTTAGTACCCCCGAGAGGATTCGAACCTCCGACACGCGGTTTAGGAAACCGCTGCTCTATCCTACTGAGCTACGGGGGCAAATTTCCAAAAATTTCATTAGCAATTTAAAAAATTCACTTCTGAGTAAAAATTAATTAATGAAACTTATTCTTATTTCTCATTTGTTATACATATAACAAAAATGGATTCACTATGAAAAATTTACTTTTAACTTTATTAATTATTTTAATTTTAATTCTTAATAGTTATTCACAATCTCAATATGGTGAAATAACTGGACGAGTTGTTGAATTGAATAATCAACTTCCAATTCCTTTTGCTAATGTTTTTATTGTTGGGACAAATTTGGGTTCATCTACCGATTTAAACGGAAATTTCATTATTAAAAATGTACCCGTAGGAATTTATCAACTAAAAGCTTCAGTAATAGGATACACTTCTCTGATAAAAACTGATGTAATGGTAAAACCAAATAATGTAACCAGAATTGATTTTGAATTAGCTCAACAAATTATTGAAATTGAAAATGTTGTTGTTAAGTCAGATTATTTTGAAAAAGATTATCTTGAACCGATTAGTGTAAGAAAATTTTCGCAGGAAGAGATAAGGAGAAGTCCAGGTGGATTTGAAGATGTAATTCGTTCGTTATCGGTATTGCCCGGAATAGCTCAAGCTGATGCAGGTAGAAATGATTTGATTGTTCGTGGAGGTGCTCCATCAGAAAATCTTTATGTAGTCGATGGTTATGAAATTCCAAATATCAATCATTTTGGAACACAAGGTTCAACTGGCGGCCCGATTAGCTTCATTAATCTTGATTTTGTTGAAGATGTTAAATTTTCAACTGGAGGATTTCCTGTTTTGTATGGTGATAAAGTTTCATCTACACTCACAATTAACCTTCGCGAGGGCAATAATCAAAAATTTTCTGGAAAGGGAACATTATCTGCAACACTTTTTGGATTTGATCTTGAAGGCCCAGTATTTGGTAATAATTCATCTTTTATTTTTTCAGCACGAAGAAGTTATCTAGACTTTATTTTTAAGGCAGCAGGATTTTCTTTTGTACCAGAATACTACGATGTATTTTCAAAGTTTGATTATAAAATTGACAATATTAATTCACTAAGTTTCCTTTTTATTAGTGCAATAGATAATGTGAAATTTTTTAATGATACACAAGATAAAAGGAACAATAATGCCCGTATTCTTGGTAGCGATCAATTTCAATACATATCCGGATTAACTTATAGAAAAGTGTTTAAAGATGGATTTATGAATCTTAGATATTACCGAAATTTAACTGATTTCAATTCACTGCAAAGTGATACATTATTGAACCCAATTTTCAAAAACATTTCAAGAGAAGAAGAAAATAATATCCAGCTTGATGTTGTTCATAAATTTTTGAAAAGTCTTGAAATGAATTTCGGTACTTCGTTGAAGTTTATTGAGTTTGATGCAGAAATTCTTTTCCCAAAATTTATAACAAGTTTCAGTGATACACTTCCGAATTTAAATTTTAATAAGAGTCAAAATTTCTTTAAGGGCGCTTCTTATATTAATTTTAATTATAGACCATTTTCAAAAGTTATTTCTAATTTTGGACTTCGATACGATTATTTCAATGCGATCAACACAAAATCATATCTTAGCCCGAGACTTTCAGTTTCTTATGTCTTTAATGATTTCTTTACATTAAATTTAAGTGCTGGTATCTACAAACAATTTCCATCACTCATCTGGCTTGTTGCTGATAATCAAAACAAAAACTTAAAAGCAATTGATGTAAAACAATACATACTTGGATTTGATTATTTATTGAGAGAAGATACTCAATTAAAACTGGAAACTTTCATTAAGAAGTATTCTGATTATCCAACAAGTACCATAAGACCCTATCTTGTACTTGCAAATACAGGGGCAGGATTTTCTGGAAGTGTAGATAACTTCAGCTCTTTTGGACTTGATCCGCTCGTAAGTGAAGGTAGTGGATTTGCTCGCGGTTTTGAATTTTCTATTCAAAAGAAAATGTCAGAGGTCCCACTTTATGGTATATTAAGTCTAACTTACTCTAAGGCTGATTTTATTTCGTTAGATGGAATAAAAAGAAGTAGCAGTTATGATCAAAATTGGTTATTTAATTTGAGTGGTGGCTATAGATTCAATATGCATTGGGAATTAAGCGCTAGATTCAGATTTGCATCCGGAAGACCTTACACACCTTTTGATGAGAATGGAATTCAATATGTTAGAGATTTGAATTCAAAAAGATTAAAATCAATTCATAGTCTTGATGTAAGAGTTGATAGAAGATGGATCTTTAAAAATTGGACTTTAATTACTTATATAGATATTCAAAACATCTACAATCGACGTAACTTAAATGGTATTAGATGGGATCCAATTAAAAAGAAAGTTGATGAAACATCATCGATTGGAATCTTACCTTCAATTGGAATTTTGGCAGAATTCTGAGTAATATTAATTTAAACAAAAAGTTATAGCGTATATGAAAAAAACGGCAATTGTTGTTGGGGCAGGACTTGGAGGGCTTTCAACCGCATTAAGGTTAACGCAACATAATTTCAAGGTCACAATTGTAGAAAAATATTATCAGCCCGGTGGAAGGTTAAATCAGCTTAAACTCGATGGATTTACTTTTGATGTTGGGCCATCGTTTATGAGTATGACTTATGAACTCGATGAACTCTTTAATTACATAAATGAAAAAAATCCGCTCCATCTTGAACCGCTTGATCCTCTTTATAATGTTTTTTTTGAGGGAAGAAAAGAACCTTTCAGGGTGTGGAAAGATTTAAATAAACTTGAAGAAGAATTTATAGGAATAGAAAAAGATATTTCGATAAAAGTTGATAAGTTTTTAAATAGAGCTGGACAATTCTTTCACGATACTATTAATACAGTGGTCAAACAAAATTTTAATAATAAGATTGAATATATTTTGCAATTAGCCAAAGTACCTAAAAAGCACATTCCATATTTAATTAAGTCTATCTGGAATGAGGTTTCGAGAACATTCGAGAGTAATGAACTTCGAGTAATTTTTTCACTTGTTGCTTTCTTTCTTGGGTCAACTCCATTTCGCACTCCCGCAATTTATACTCTTCTAAATTACACAGAAATGCGTCATAATGGATACTGGAAAATTGCAGGGGGGATGTATCGATTGGTTGATGTGATTATGGAAATTTTAAAGAGAAGGGGAGTTAATTTTATCTTTAATTCAGAAATCGTTGACTACACTGCGAAGAATGATAATGTTATAAATTTAATTGACCAAAATGGGAATAAGTATGAAGCTGATGTGTTTATTATCAATTCCGATGCAGCATTTTTCCGAGGAAAAGTTTTGAGGAGAAAAAATTTTTCTGAGGAGAAACTAGATAAGTTGGATTGGACAATGGCTCCATTTACAATTTATCTTGGTGTTGAGGGAAAGATAAGTAGTTTAGCTCATCACAATTATTTTCTTGGTAATAATTTCAAGGGATATGCGAGCAAAATTTTTACATCTTCAATTAGTCCACAAAAGCCATATTACTATGTAAATGTCTTGAGTAAATCTGAACCACAATCTGCACCTATGGACTCAGAAAATATTTTTATCCTTTGTCCAGTCCCTGATCTGAGATTTAAACCTGATTGGTCTGATAGTGAAGAATTAGCTGATAATATTATAAATGATTTATCAAACCGAATTGAATATGATATAAAATCAAAAATCAAAGTAATGAAAATTTTCACTCCAATTGATTGGCAGAATGCCTTTAATCTTTATAAAGGTTCTGGACTTGGTCTTGCACACGGAATAAATCAAGTTGGTGCATTCCGACCAAAAAATAAAGATGAGGTCTTCAAAAATTTATATTATGTTGGCGCTTCAACAATTCCAGGGACTGGTTTACCAATGGTTATAATAAGTTCAAAACTTGTAACCGAAAGGATTTTGAATGATAGATCTTTACAATAATGTCTGTTTTGAGGTCAGCAAATTAGTTACAAATAGTTATTCAACTTCGTTTAGTCTCGGAATTATTGCTTTGAATAAAAAATATCGGGCGCCAATTTATTCAATATATGGACTTGTAAGAATTGCAGATGAAATTGTAGATACTTTTCACGATTCAAATAAAAAAGAATTACTCAATAAATTGAAAAATGATACATATGAGGCAATTGAGAATAAATTATCTTCAAATCCGATTCTGCATTCTTTTCAGATTACTGTTAATAAGTTCAAAATTCCATTCGAATTAATTGATGCTTTTTTCCACTCTATGGAAATGGATATTTATCAAGGAAATTATAACCGAGAAGATTACGATAAATATGTTTATGGTTCTGCAGAAGTTGTTGGTTTGATGTGTTTAAAAATTTTTGTTGATGGTGATGAAAATAAATATCAAAAATTACTCCCACAGGCTAAGTCACTTGGCTCGGCATTCCAAAAAGTAAATTTTCTTCGAGACCTTGGTAGTGATATTAAGGAACGAAATCGAATCTATCTCCCCGAAGTTTTTGATATCAAAGAAATTACAGAAGAACAAAAACAAAAGTTGGTACGAGAAACCGAACAAGAATTTCAATTAGCTTTAGATGGAATTAAAAAACTTCCTGAAGAAGTTAAACTTGGAGTGTATTCAGCTTATTTGTATTACATTGAACTTCTAAAAAAAGTCAAGAAAAATTCTGTCAAAACCTTATTAAATAAAAGAGTTCGAGTAAATAATTTTCATAAAATTATTTTATTAATTAAAGCTTATTTTCAAACAAGAATATTAAAAATCATATGAGAACAATGCTCATCTTAGTTATTTTACTGATAAATATTTCATCTGGATTCGAAATTGGAAAGAAAGAGGAGATTAGAAGATTATTTTATTTTTCAGTCGAATCAACAGATTCATTAAAAATTTTCGAAAAGAAATTAAAAAGTTTAAGTCCGAAATTTGATGAGGTTTTTTCTCTAGCTTACAATGGTGCTTATCTAACTCTTGTCGCAAAGCATTCTATCAACCCCTACACAAAATATTATAAGCTTAAAGAAGGTCTTGAACTTTTGGATAGTGCAATTCAAAAACAACCTGATAATTTAGAGTTTCGATTCATTCGTTTGTCGATTTTAAATTATGTTCCCTCATTTCTTGGTTATGATGAAAT
Source organism: Ignavibacteria bacterium (assembly GCA_049699815.1). Taxonomy (GTDB): domain Bacteria; phylum Bacteroidota; class Ignavibacteria; order Ch128b; family Ch128b; genus Ch128b. The sequence continues at coordinate 22,623 of JBNAWO010000029.1, forward strand.
TTTTTTGAAAGATTTTGAAAAAACTTTTGCTCTCTTGCAGAAAAAAGATTTTACCTCTGTCGATAAACTGACTCAAATTGGAATGATTGAATTTCTAATGCAAAGTAAAAAGTTGAATGCACATCACAAATCCACCTTAGAAAAATTGTATTTAGAATTTAAATGAAAACTTATTTAATCCTGTTGATTTTAATTTTCATTATTCCATTTCTTTTTTCCTTTGAGAAGAAGCTCTATTTCATTAAAAATCTCAAACATGTTGTAAAATCTATTATTGTTGTTGCCATTCCGTACCTTATCTGGGATGAATTTTTTACATCTAATAAAATTTGGGGATTTTCCGATGAACATATAATTGGATTGAAAATTTTCGATTTGCCTCTGGAAGAAATATTGTTCTTTGTGGTTGTTCCGTATGCATTAATTTTTCTATTTGAGGTTTTTAATTTTTATATAAAAGATAAAATCATTGTGATAAAAATTTTTTTACTAATTTTTTTAGCTGCGATTTTCTTAATTCTTGCAATAATTTTTCATATAAAGATTTACACAGCAATTCAATTTTTTCTTACTTCTTTATTTTTTTCTTCGGTTTATCACTTTAAATGGAAAATTTTGTTTAGAAGGAATTTCTGGGTTCTTATTCTTTTTTCATTCATTCCGTTTTTTATAATCAATTATTTTCTCACATCAATTCCTGTTGTCTGGTATAATGAAAATGAGATTATTGGACTAAGAATTTTATCCATTCCTATTGAAGATTTATTTTACCATTTCACATTAACTTCATTTTATATTTTGGCATATAATTATTTTAAATCGAAGAAATGAAAAAGCAAATTGCAATAATTGGTTCAGGTTTCGGAGGACTTTCAGTTTCAATTTATCTTGCTCTAAAAGGTTTTGATGTAACTATTTTCGAAAAAAATTCTCAAGTGGGCGGTAAAGCTTCGGAGATTATTTCTAATGGATTTAGATTTGATGGAGGACCTACATTAATAACTATGCCTTTTGTCTTGCAGGATTTATTTTTATCGGCTGGAAAAGATTTAGATAAATACATTTCGTTAAGAAAAAAAGATCTGGTTTGCAGATATTTTTTCTCCGATGGTTCCATTTTTAATGAATATTCTAATAAAGAAAAATTACTCGAAGAATTTGAGAAGTTCACTAATGAAAAGAAAGATAACCTGATAAAGTATTTGAACTATTCTAAAAATATATATGACTTAACTGCTGAGCTCTTTCTTTTCAGCCCTTTCTTGAATTTTAAAAATTTTTTCAACCCGAAAGGTTTACGAACGCTTTTTAATCTTTACAAAATTGATACCTTCAGAACAGTTCATAATGCAAACGAATCGTTTTTTAGTTCGAAAAAGATAGTTCAATATTTTGATAGATATGCAACTTATAATGGCTCTAATCCCTATTATGCACCAGCAACATTGAACATAATCCCTTTTGTAGAAATTGAACTTGGCGGATTTTACTCAGAGGGCGGTGTCTATCGAATTGTAGAAAACTTGAGTGAATTAGCGAAAGAAATTGGAGTAAAGATATTTACCAATTCAGAAGTTGAAAAAATTTTATTTAATAATAAAAAAGTCAAAGGACTAAAAGTAAATGGAATAGAAAAAAGATATGATATTGTTATTTCGAACGCCGATTTGTTCTATACTTACCAAAATTTAATTGGTGAAGTAAAATCAAAAGAGCCCGAAAGATACATAAAGCAAGAACTCTCAACTTCAGCTGTTATATTTTATTTTGGTGTAAAAGTAAAATCAACAAATCTGGAAATGGATAATATTTTGTTTTCGGGGAATTATGAAAAAGAATTTCATCAACTTTTTGTAGAAAAAATAATTCCAGATGATCCTACAATTCACATTCATATCTCTTCTAAGAAGAATAAAACCGATGCACCTGAAGGTTTTGAGAACTGGTATGTCATGATCAATGTACCTTCCGTTAAAAATCAAAAAATTGATGTTGATAAAGTGAAAAAAATTATCTTTGATAAAATTAAACAAATGACAGGATTAATCATTGAGGATAAAATAGTCGTTGAAGAAATTCAGACACCTAAAATTTTAGAAGAAAGAACTTCGAGTTTATTTGGTAGTTTGTATGGTCCTGCATCTAATAATCGGTACTCTGCATTTTTAAGGCAAAAAAATAAATCTTCAGTTTATGATGGATTATATTTTTGTGGTGGAACAGTTCATCCAGGAGGTGGAATTCCACTTGTTATATTATCTGGTAAAATTACAGCCGAACTTATTCAAAGATTTGAAAAATGATTGAAGCAAGACATAACAAATTTTTTCGTCTATTGTTTAATCTATACATTAACT
>JBNAWO010000030.1:0-15477 GCA_049699815.1 Ignavibacteria bacterium
TAAGTTTGCCAACTCTAAAGATTGTCCCTCCGACTTCTTGGTCTGAATGTGATAATGCAATTAAAAATATAACTCAATATGACTTCGTAATTTTCACAAGCCAGAATTCGGTCGATTGGTTTTTGAAGAGATTAGAGTTGTTTGAAAAAGTTGATGAATTAAGGTCAAAAAGAATAATTGTAATTGGAAGCAAGACGGAGCAAAGATTAGTTGAAGAAAATTTTCAGATTTATTTTAAACCTCAAAAATTTTCGAGTGAAGGTTTGGTAAATGAATTGAGAGAAATTCTTATAGCAGGGCAAAAAATTCTTCTTCCTCAATCGGAAATTGGAAATGATTTTATAAAAATTGAGCTTGAAAAAATGGGTGTACTTGTAGATCGTGTCCCAGTTTACAATATAGATATTCCTGAACTTGAAGATGTTGAAGAACAAATTAAGCTGCTCAATGAGAAAGAAATTGATGTTTTCATTTTCACCAGTCCATCAACATTCGATAATTTTCTCAGACTTATGAGAGTCGATTCTCCTCAAAATTTTTTCAAAGACAAAATCATTGCTGTTATAGGTCCGACGACAAGAAAACATATCGAAGGTTTTGGTCTTAATGTTCAAATTGAAGCTCAAACTTCAACTTTTGAAGATTTAATAAACTCAATCATAAAATTTTTTGAGAAAAAATGAATCAACTACAAAACAATTTGATTTTAAGAGCTGCACGCAGACAAAAAGTAGAAAGAATTCCGATCTGGATAATGCGTCAGGCTGGCAGATATCTGGCAGAATATCGAAAGGTTAGAGAGAAAGTTTCTTTTTTAGAACTTTGTAGATCACCAGAGCTCGCTGCTGAAGTTACCATACAACCTGTTGATATTATTGGTGTTGATGCAGCAATAATTTTTTCTGACATTTTAATTGTACCTGAAGCGATGGGAATGAAACTTACAATTGATGAAGGTAAAGGTCCAGTTATTCATAATCCAATTTCTGATTTGAATTCTATTAACCAATTAAAGCATTTCGATCCAGAAGTTGAACTGAAATATGTTTTGGATGCAATTCGATTAACAAAAAAAGAATTAAAGAACAGAGTCCCTTTAATTGGTTTTAGTGGTGCACCGTGGACTTTACTTACCTATATGGTTGAAGGAAAGACAGGAAAGAATTTTAGCAAAGTAAAGAGTTTCATCTATAATAATCGCGATTTTGCTCATCATACTTTGAATTTAATTACTGATTGTGTGATAGATTATCTTATTGCCCAGATAAAAGCTGGTGCTGACTTAATTCAGATATTTGATTCCTGGGCGGGAGTTTTAGCTCCACATCATTTCGAAGAATTTTCTTTTTATTATCTATCAAAAATTGTTGAAGAAATAAAACCAAAGTATGATGTTCCTATTATCATTTTCGCAAAAGGTGCAAATCATTCGATTGAAAAAATTGCTTATTCGGGTTGCGATATAGTTGGATTGGATTGGACAATTGACATTGGAAACGCAAAAGAAAAAATTGGTCATTTAGTTACTATTCAGGGCAATATGGATCCAGCTGTTTTGTACGGGAATGAAAAATTTATCGCAAATGAAGCTGACAGAATTTTGAAAACATTTCAGGATAATAAAGGATTAATTTTTAATCTTGGGCATGGAATTTATCCTGATGTCAATCCAGAAAAATTGAAATTCCTGGTGAATTACATAAAAGAAAGATCATTTATGAGAAAAGAGAGTGAGGTTTTGCAAAATGAAGATTAATCTTGATTTATTAAAAAAATATGATGTACCTGGGCCACGCTATACGAGTTATCCACCTGCGCCGCACTTTAACGAAAGCTTTACTGTAGATGATTATTTAAAAGAGATTGTTAATTCCAATTACGGTGAAAATCTTCCAGACTTATCTCTTTATTTTCATATCCCTTATTGCGATACACTTTGTTATTTCTGTGGTTGCAATATGATCGTAACTCGAAATCACGATCGAATGAAAGAATACATTAAGTATTTGAAAAATGAAATTGATTTGTTAAGGCAATATCTTAACCCAGATAGAAAAGTAGCGCAACTTCACTGGGGTGGCGGAACTCCAACTTCCCTAAATCCAGATGAAATTCATTCATTAATAAGTTACATTAATCAATCATTTGAATTTAAAGAGGATGCTGAGTGTGGTTGTGAAATTGACCCGCGAGGATTAACTAAAGAACACTTAATTGCGCTAAGAGAAGGTGGGTTTAATCGTATAAGCATGGGTGTGCAGGATTTCAATGAAAAAGTTCAGAAATATGTTAACCGAATACAACCTGAAGAGCTTACAAGACAGGTCGTTCAGTGGGTAAGAGAACTTGGTTTTAAAAGTATTAATCTTGATCTGATGTATGGGTTGCCATTTCAAACACTTGAGACATTTGAAAAAACAATTGACAAAGTACTTGAATTGTCTCCCGATAGACTTGCGGTTTTTAACTATGCTCATGTCCCATGGATGAAAAAACACCAGGCATTAATTCATGAAGAAGATTTACCAACCGCTCAAGAAAAATTAAACATTCTGAAAATGACAATTGAAAAATTAACTTCAAATGATTATGTGTTTATTGGAATGGATCACTTTGCCAAACCGGAAGATGAACTCGCCAGAGCATTAAAGGAAAAAAAGCTCTATAGAAATTTTCAGGGATATTCAACTCACGCTGGTTGTGATTTATTTGCATTTGGAGTCACTTCAATTAGTCAGTTAAAAAATGTCTATGCTCAGAATTTCAAAACTGAAAAAGAATATTTCAGAGCAATCGATGATGAAAAACTTCCCATCTTTAAAGGTTATAGATTAAAAGAAGATGATCAAATTAGAAGAAAAGTTATTATGAATTTGATGTGCAACTTTGAATTAAAACTCGATGAAATCGAAAACGAATTCCAGATTAACTTCAAAGATTATTTCAAAAACTCTTTATCACAACTATTAGATATGTCAGAAGAAGGTCTCATTGAAATGAATTCAACCGAAATTAAAGTCACTGAGATGGGAAGATTATTAATTAGAAATATTGCAATGAAATTCGATGGATTTATTGAAAGACAACAAGACCAGATGAAATACTCGAGGACAATTTGATGAACAAAAAATTTGCTGTTGTACTATTGAACCTTGGTGGTCCCGATTCTCTTGATGCTGTTCAGCCTTTTCTTCAAAATCTTTTCAGCGACCCCGATATTTTCAAAATTCCACTAATTCAAAAACCATTAGCAAAATTTATTGCAAAGAAAAGAGCTCCAAAAGTAATCGAGGAATACAAACTTATTGGCAGGAAATCACCAATTGGTTATTGGACAGAAATTCAGAGAAAAAAGCTCGAAGAAAAGTTAAATAAAATTGAAAATAATTTTGATGTTTTTATCGCAATGCGATACTGGAAACCTTTTACAAAAGATGTGGCTGAACAAATTTCAAAAAATCACTATGAAAAAATTTTTCTTCTTCCACTTTATCCTCAGTATTCAATCTCTACGACGGGCTCTTCAGTGAATGAGTGGAAAAGGCATTACAAAAATAACTCTAATGTAATCTTGATTGAAAGTTATTACAAAAATGAAAATTACTTAAACGCAGTCGTTGAAAGAATAAATCAAGCCCTAGAAAAATTTAATAATAAGTCCAGTGTTTATCTTTTGTTCAGCGCTCACGGTATTCCGGTGAGTTATGTTAAAAAAGGGGATCCTTATCAGAAACAAATTGAAGAAACCGTTGAACTCGTAGTCAATCGAGGTGCATTTACAAATCCATATTCACTTGCTTATCAAAGTAAAGTAGGTCCAATGAAGTGGCTTGAACCATCTACGGAAAAAGAAATTGAAAGATTGATCCATTCAGGATATAAAAATTTACTTGTTATTCCGATTGCATTTGTCTCCGATCACATCGAAACTCTTTATGAGCTCGATATTGAATACATAAAAGTAGCGGAAGAAAATGGTGTGGAAAATTATATCGTTACATTCGGATTAAATGATTCAAATTTATTTATCGATGCATTAAAGGAGGAAATATGGAAGAGGTTGTAATCATTGGTGCTGGAATTACCGGATTGACAACCGCTTATTGGTTAAAAAAAGAAGGTTTCAAAGTAAAAATTCTTGAAGCCAGTAACGATGTTGGTGGAAATATCAAAACGATCAAACATAAAGATTTTATCTTCGATACAGGACCTAACTCTGGATTAGAAACTACACAATTAATCTCACAACTCGTCAATGAACTTAATCTTCAAGATGAATTTATTTATGCTGACAAATCTGCAAATAAAAGATACATTTTGAGAAATGATATTCTTCATCCGCTTCCAATGAGTCCAAAGGATTTTCTTACTACAAAATTATTCTCATCAAAAGCAAAGTTTAGAGTAATGCTTGAACCTTTTATTGGCAAATCGAAAGATGGTTACTATCAAAGTCTGGCTGAGTTTGTGAGAAGAAGATTAGGACAGGAGTTTCTTGATTATGCAATTAATCCTTTCGTTTCGGGAGTTTTTGCAGGTGATCCTGAAAACCTGAGCGTGAAGAGTGCATTCCCAAAACTTTATCGACTTGAAGAAGTCTACGGTGGACTTTTTAAAGGAATGATTAAGGGAGCAAAGGAAAGAAAAAAACGAGCTGAAAAGTCAAAACAAAATGCAGCAATGTTTTCTTTCAAAAGTGGAATGAGTGCTCTTCCAAAAAAATTGGCGGAATATCTTAGGGACGAAATTTTATTGAATCATCCTGTAAAAAACATTTTGAAAAATGAAGATGGTTATACAATTCTTCTTGAAAGAGAAGGTGAACAAAAAACACTTCAAACAAAAAGTATTTTGTTTACAATTCCTGCTTACATCACTGCTGAAATCTTAAAAGATTTTGATGGATATCTTTACAATCAACTTTCTACAATTTATTATCCACCAGTTCTTGTTTTAAATGTGATTTATGATAAAAGTAAAATTGGACAACCACTTGATGGATTTGGATTTCTAATTCCAGAGAAAGAAAACAAATCTTTTCTTGGTGCAATCTGGAATAGTGCGATATTTCCAAATAGAGGAGATGATAAATTTGCCTCGTTTACAATTTTTGTTGGCGGTGCTCGTCAATACAAAATCTTCGACCTTGGTTTTGAAAAGCTCATACAAAAGGTCTTATCTGAATTTGAAGAAATAATGAGAATAGAAAGCAATCCTGAAAGTATCGAATATCGCTTCTGGGAAAAAGCAATTCCACAATATTCAATTGGTTACATTGAAAAAGAAAACGCACTTAATGAATTCGAAAGAAAGTTCAAAGGAATATTTTTCGGTGGTAACTATCGAGGAGGGATTTCGATTGGTGATTGCATCAAAAATTCAAAAATTCATTTTGAAAGAATTTCTAATTTTGTAAGAAATAATTTGCTAACTGAATTTGAAAGAGAAATAAATTAAGAGGTTTGATATGAGGCAATTTCCTCAAACAAGATTACGAAGATTAAGATACAATCCTTTAATAAGAGATATGGTCCAGGAAACGGAATTGAGTGTAAAAGATTTTATTTATCCATTGTTTGTTTGTCCTGGCGAAAAAGTAAAAAAAACTGTTAGCTCAATGCCTGATGTTTATCAGATGTCAATAGATGTTTTATTGGAAGAATGTAAAGAAATAGTTGATCTTGGAATCCCTGCAATAATTTTATTTGGCATTCCTTCTCATAAAGATGAAGTTGGAAGTGAAGCGTATGATGAAGAAGGAATAATTCAACGAGCTGTTCGAGAGATTAAAAAACAAATAAAAGATTTAGTGGTGATAACTGATGTTTGTATGTGCGAATATACTTCGCATGGACATTGCGGAGTTTTAAAAGGAGATGAAATCTTAAATGATGAAACTAATGAATTACTTGCAAAAGAAGCTTTGACTCATGCTAAAGCTGGTGCTGATATTGTTGCACCTTCGGATATGATGGATGGAAGAGTTGCTGCAATTAGAAAAATTTTAGATGAAAATGGATTTCAGAAAATTCCAATTATGTCTTATGCCGCAAAATATGCATCTGGTTTTTATGGACCTTTCCGTGAAGCAGCAGAATCAACTCCAAAGTTTGGTGATCGTCGTTCACATCAAATGAATTCCGCAAATGTTCTTGAAGCACTCTGGGAAGTTGAGCTCGATATTCAAGAAGGTGCTGATATAGTAATGGTAAAACCTGCTGGACCTTATCTTGATGTAATTTATCGTGTTAAAGAAAAATTTGGAATGCCGACTGCCGCATATCAAGTAAGTGGTGAATATTCAATGATTAAAGCTGCAGCCTTGAACAATTGGATCGATGGTGAACGGGTGATGATGGAATCTTTAATTTCAATTAAAAGAGCTGGAGCCGATTTAATTCTAACTTATTTTGCTAAAGAAGCAGCAAAGATCTTAAAGAAATAACCAAATGGAGGAATTATGAAATACAGAAAATTAGGAAAAACTAATATTGAAGTCTCCGAGATTAGTCTTGGTTGCTGGACAATGGGAGGATTGAACTGGGTCGATGGTGTTCCAAATGGTTGGGCTGATGTCGACGAAAACGAAGTGAAAGAAGCAATTTATTACGCTCTCGATCACGGTGTAAATCATTTTGATAATGCTGATGTGTACGGAAATGGCAGAGCAGAAAGAATGCTCGCTAGAATTTTAGGTTCCCGAAATAAAGATGTTATTATTGCTACTAAAGTAGGTTGGTTCAAAGGTACTGCTGCTCACGCTTATGAACCTCAACACATTCGTCATCAATGTGAGCAATCGTTAATTAACTTGAAAAGAGACTACATTGATCTTTATTACTTCCACCATGGTCATTTTGGAGATAATGACGAGTATTTAGATGACGCAGTTGATATGATGTATCGATTAAAAGATGAAGGTAAAATCAGATTGATCGGGCAATCTGCATATAAACATGAAGATTTTATGAAGCTAATTCCTAAAGTTAAGCCAGATGTAATTCAAAGTTTTGCAAGCGCCCTGGACGATAGATTTATTCGTGAAGGTACACCAACTCAGAAGTTATGTAAAGAAAATCAAATTTCATTTATTGCATTTGGTCCACTTGGTCAGGGAATTCTACTCGGAAAATATAGCAAAGATAATCCGCCTCAATTTCAACCTGGAGATCATAGAGCAAATTCTCCAAGATTTAAACCTGATTATCTTGCTAAGGTTGAACCGAAGATTGAAATTTTAAAATCTAAATTTGGTTCTGATCTTGAATCACTTGCAAGAGCAGCACTTCAATATGTCCTTTATCATTCAACTGTTGCCGCAGTGATTCCAGGTTTTAGAAACTTGAGGCAGGTGATGATCAATCTTTCTGCAATGGATAAACCGTTGACTGAGGAAGAATTTAATTTCATTCAAAATGTCTTTGCTGATTTTCAATCTTACCTATAAAAATTTGAAGGTAATTAATGACATAAATTCTGAATTAAGAATAAGAATAAATAAAATTCTTCTTAATTAAGTCTAATTTTGAAATTATCCAATTGAATAAAAGAAATTTCAATTCATAGTATGCAATGCTGGAAGAATTAATTTATCAATAAAAACAAAAGTCAATTTTATTATGAAGATTGAAAAGAGCCAGATACTTTTTGAAAAAGCAAAAAAAATTTTACCAGGCGGTGTTAATTCACCAGTTCGAGCTTTTAAGTCAGTCGGTGGAACACCAATCTTTATTGAACGAGGGGAAGGTTCAAAAATTTTTGATGTCGATGGAAATGAATATATAGATTACATTAGTAGCTGGGGACCACATCTATTTGGACATAATCCATCTTTTATTAAAGAAGCAATAAAAGATGCACTGGAAAAAGGCACAAGCTTCGGAACCCCAACAGAACTCGAAATTAAAATTGCTGAATTGGTAAGAGAACTTGTTCCATCAATTGAAATGATCCGCTTTGTGAATAGCGGGACCGAAGCAACTATGAGCGCAATTCGGATTGCAAGAGGATATACAAAAAGAAATAAAATTATCAAGTTCGAAGGTTGTTATCACGGACATGCTGATTTCTTTCTTATCAAGGCCGGATCCGGTGCTCTAACTTTTGGCGTCCCCACTAGTCCAGGTGTAACTGATGGTAATGCAAAAGATACTTTGGTTGCTGACTTCAATAAAATTGATTCCGTAAAGAAATTAATCTCCCAAAATAAAAATGAAATCGCGGCTATTATTCTTGAACCAATTGTTGGTAATATGGGAGTTGTTCCAGCAGATAAAAATTTTCTTGAAGAGTTAAGACAAATTTGTGACGAGGAAAAAATTGTTTTAATCTTTGATGAAGTGATGACTGGATTTCGCGTTGCGAAAGGTGGTGCACAGGAAATCTATGGAATAAAACCTGACTTAACGACATTTGGAAAAATTATTGGCGGCGGATTACCAGTTGGCGCATACGGAGGAAAAGAAGAAATTATGTCTTTAGTTGCTCCATCTGGACCAATTTATCAAGCAGGGACGCTAAGCGGAAACCCCCTTGCAATGTCGGCAGGTTATGCCGCATTAAATTACATAAAAAATAATCCTGAGATTTATGATGAGCTCGAAAATAAATCAAAAAAACTTGAAGATGGAATGAAAAGAAATCTAAAGGATATTGGGAAAAAATTTGCAATTAACCGTGTAGGTTCTATGATGACATTATTCTTTACCGAACGAGAAGTAAAATTTTATGATGATGCAATAAGTTCTGATACAAAATTGTTTGCTAACTATTTTCATCAAATGTTAGAAAGTGGAATATATTTGCCTCCAGCACAATTTGAAGCCTTCTTCATTTCAACAGCTCATACAGATGATGATATAAATAAAACACTCGAGGCTCAAAGAGAAGCTTTCAAAAGTATTTTTTAAATCTTGTAAAACCAGAAGTGATGTTTTATTTTTGCAACGCATTTGTTCATTGATAAAATGTAAATAAATAAGTCTGGAGAGATGAAAGATCGGCTTTCAGCCAGAGGCTGATCCGCCACTGGCGGAAACTGGCACAGCTTGGATTGGCGAAATGAAATATTATGTTTATGTATTATGGAGTGATAGTTTGAAGCAAAGATATGTAGGAATGACAAAAGATGTTGAAGAGAGGTTAAAGATGCATAATAGTGGAAGGAGTAAGTATACGAAACGAGGGAAACCTTGGAAGTTGATATACTTAGAGGAGTATGTGATTAAGAGAGATGCAATAGAACGAGAGCGATTTTTGAAGACAGGAGTAGGTAGAAAATGGTTAGATGAGAAGTTCCCAGAATATCGGAGAGGTGCAGGAGTGGCTTTCAGCCAGAGGCTGATCCGCCACTGGCGGAAACTGGCACAGCTTGGATTGGCGAAATGAAATATTATGTTTATGTATTATGGAGTGATAGTTTGAAGCAAAGATATGTAGGAATGACAAAAGATGTTGAAGAGAGGTTAAAGATGCATAATAGTGGAAGGAGTAAGTATACGAAACGAGGGAAACCTTGGAAGTTGATATACTTAGAGGAGTATGTGATTAAGAGAGATGCAATAGAACGAGAGCGATTTTTGAAGACAGGAGTAGGTAGAAAATGGTTAGATGAGAAGTTCCCAGAATATCGGAGAGGTGCAGGAGTGGCTTAACTGGCACGCCTGGAGAGCGTGTGTACCGTGAAACCGGTACCGTGGGTTCGAATCCCACCCTCTCCGCAACAAAATTTTCAGCGGGATATTTATTTTTTATTTTACTACCGTGGGTTCTCAGCCGGAGGCTGATCCGCCTCTTGTGGAAATGTCTATTTTTTCTAAATGAATGATTTTTCACTTTGAGTTTGCAAAAATATGTATCTAAGTTAAATTCAGACATAATCATTAGACTTAGAATAAAATTTAATTATAAGTTTAGTGGGTCTCTCTTAATGGTTGAGTTGCCCCTAATGGAAAATAATACACTGCCTATATTAATTCTTTTATGCTTTATAATTAAAAATGACTTATTTAATTACCAATCTTATAACTTCACCTTCACTTTCATTTTGATGACGATCTAACGCAGTAATAACATAAGTAATCTCACCTGAGATTTTATTATCAATCATATCGACAAATTTTTCTTTTTCGGGAATTAAAATCGATAAAATATTTTTTGGATTTTCGAGATTTAGTTCCCTTTCGTTAACAAATCTATATATAACATAACCTGAAGCTATTTCACCTTGAGAATTTAAATCTGGTTTATTCCATTCCAGAATAATTTTGTCTCCAGTTTTCTGAAAACTTAAGTTCTTAATTTTGTTAGGTGGAATGGAATCAATCCAATTCATAGTTGGAAGCAGAGCAGGATATTTGTAAAAATTGTTTTTCAAACTATCTAATAAACCACCTTGATTTAAGTAAATTGATTTTGCACTGAAAAATACTGAACCAAGAACATTCTTATTTTCTCGATTCATTTTAATTTGTTCTCCAATCTCAAATCTATTTTCTAAAAAATTACCTCTCTGAAATCTACTTGAATAATGTCCAATATATAAATGTATATGATCAACAACGGAAGCCCACCACGGCAAAAGTTTTCGATATGGTGCTTTTGGGTGGTCCATTTCCCAATATAGTTGAGGTATTATAAAGTCAATTGTTCTTTCTTTGATCCAGGTAAGTGGATCGCAATAAATTATTGAGTAAGAATTGAAGCCGTCCGTGCCTGCATATTTATTTTCAACAATTCCGAAAGGACTAATACTAAATTTTACATAAGGTTTATATGTTTTTATTACCTGATAAATTCTCTTCATTAATGAATTTATATTATCTCTTCTCCAGTCATCAATGTTATTAAAACCACGATTAAATCTCTGGAAGGTCAATGAATCTTCGGATGTAATCTTTGGTGAATAAGGATAAAAATAGTCGTCGAAGTGTATGCCATCTACATCATATCTTGTTAAAACATCAACTATAACATTTAATATATAATTCTGAACTTCTGGATTACCAGGATCAAGCATTTTGTAACTACCAAATGATAAGATCCAATCGGGATGAATTTGTGAAATGTGTTGATAGAAAATTTTATAATCACCAGTATCCTTGACAGCACGATATGGATTAAACCAGGCGTGTAATTCCATTCCTCTTGAATGGGCTTCTGAAATTGCAAACTCAAGTGGATCAAAGTATGGTTCAGGCTTTTTGCCTTGTTCGTTTGTTAACCAGTAAGACCAGGGCTCATATTTGGATTTATATAGAGCATCACATTCAGTTCTGACTTGAAAAAATACAGCATTAATATTTGCCTCTTTAAGTTTATCGAATATCTGAACAAGTTCCGCAATTTTTTGTCCCGATGTTGCATTTCGATTTGTTGGCCAATCTATATTTGCAACTGTTGCAATCCAGGCACCACGAAATTCTCTCTTAGGTAATAAATTCTGAGAATTTGCATTGAAATAAAAAATGAAAAACAGAAAAATAAAAATTAAAACCTTATTCATTTTACTCCACTACATTTGTCGTTTCATTTTTAGTTTCAAAATTGTCAATGGGATGCTTGACAATTTCTGTTTTGATTAAAACTAATGTTAATTACATAAATTTGAAAAACTGATGCAATATACTGAGCTTATTAAAATTGGGAAAAGAGTTTTTAGGGAGTTAAGATAGTTTTGTGGTGCGGTTTAATGTATGTTTATTGATGAAAAATTACTCGAAATCTCGATAATGAAATGGTTCTTTGATTTGTCAAAGTTAATGGAACGATAAATATTTTTTTCAATTCTTTCCAATCCACTGATATTTATGCTTGAGAAATTTTTATCTATAATTACCTCAGCATTGATATTGGCAGGTAAATCAATATCAAGATTTGTAAAATTTAGATTTAAATAGACTAAAGTCTCATTTAAAGGTCGACCTAATTTGATTTTCCCATTTGAGAAATTACTTTCAATCTTTAACTCTCTGGATTGAATTGAATTCAGATCGAGGTCGAAATCAGAAATATTTGTTCCGACTCTAATATCCCATTTGGGATTTTGATTCAGGTGAAGGTCTAAATGATTTTTATTCTTTTTTGATGGAATAACAAATGTTAATTTTTTGTTAGAACTTCCAGATTTTAGAAAGAAAAATGCTGTAGTATCAGAAATTTCCCCATCGAATTTATAGTGATCTGTTCTATATCGAAGTTCACCATCGATTAATCTCTCTGTTAAATTGTCAATTTTCACATTTCCAAAATCAAAATCTATATCTAAACTTGCGTTCTTAATTTTAGGCGAATAGAAATATGAAATTGATTCTGATTTTTCTTTATTCATATCTCTATAAATATGAATTTTTCCACAGCTGAAGGGATTAGTAATAAAACCATAAACAATCAAAGCAAGAAGCACAGCAGAAATAAAGACAATTACTTTACTTGCAACACTGTTTTTGATTATTAGTTTAAGCCCTATTAAAATTAATATAAGTGGCCAGAGACGTAGAAAGTAATCCACATCAATATTTAAAAAAGAAAAATTATCGATTAAGAAAAGTAATCCTATTACAGTAAGAAATACACCCCAAAAGAAATGATTAGTTTTCATTTTTTGCACCTTTATTTTTTAAACTATCATATATTAAATAAATGCCTATTAGTATGAGTATGATTGGAGCAATGATTTCAAATTCGAGTATGTTTATAAAATTTTCTAATAGAAACAGGGCCCCAATGACTAATAAAATAATTCCAAAAATCTTTTTTGATTTTCCAAATTGACCAAGATCTTTTTCAGGATAGTCTATAGGTTTATCGGTAGGAATATCCTCAAAATCTTTAATCTCTATTTCATCTGGATTATAAGGTTCTTGTGGAAGTACTATTAAAAGAATGATGTAAATAAAAATCCCCGAAAGGTGAAAGAAGGCTAAGAAGACAAAAAGAATTCGTACTAACACTGGATCAATTTCAAAATACTTTCCAAGCCCCCCACATACTCCACCAATTAATTTATCTCTTCTTGAACGATAAAGTTTTTTATTCATCTGTTACCTCTCAATTTTTTTCTTTTGACGGTATGAAGATTGAATTGTTTCAAAAAGTTTTCACTTAAAATTTAACAATTCCAAATATAAGATTTCCAAAAATGTATAAGACAAATATTATAATTAACCAGGCTAAAATATCCAGAAGAAACCCCGCTTTGATCATATCTGTTATTTTTAAGTAACCAGTCCCATAAACTATTGCATTTGGTGGAGTAGCAACCGGCAGCATAAAAGCCATTGAAGAAGCAAAAGTAGCGCCAAGTGCAAGCAATTTACCATCAATATTTAGTCCTGAGGATATGGAAAGAAGAATGGGAAGCATCATTGATGTAACGGCTGTGTTTGAAGTTACTTCAGTTAAAAAATCGATTAAAAGAATTACTGTAATCAAGATTATAAAATTATTTGAATTCCCAATTAAAGAGATTGAATTAATTGCAATCCATCCAGCTAATCCAGTCTTGAACATTGAATCAGATAGAGCAATCCCACCTCCAAATAAAAGAAGTGTTCCCCAATCAATGAATTTTGAGTCATTCCAATCAAGAATGAATTTCCGATTTTTCCAATCAACAGGTGTAAAGAACATTGTTAAAGCTATTGTTAAAGCAATAATATTTTCGTCGAAGTAGGTTAATTGCTGATAAATATTTTCAGGAAATATTTTAACCCAGAAAGGATTACTGAGCCATAAGATCAGTAGAATGAAAAAACTTAATAAAGTTAATTTTTCACCTTTTGAGATTGAACCTAATTCAGCTTTAAAGTTTGAAATAAATTCTCTACCATTTGGAATTTCAATTTCATTTATTGAAAATATTTTTATAAGTGTTAACCAGATTACTGGAATTGATATCAAAGTAATTGGAAGTCCTAGTTTCATCCAATCAAGAAAATTAATATCGCTAACCCCAGATGTACGCAAGATTGACACACAGATTCCATTTGGGGGAGTACCGATTAGAGTTGCAATACCTCCTATAGAAGCACCATAAGCAATAGATAAAGCTAGAGCTTTTGCAAAATTATGATTATCAGTTGATTTTGTTAAACTTATAATTCCTATTACAAGAGGGAGAAGCATCGCAGTTGTTGCAGTATTTGAAATCCACATTGATAAAAATGCTGAAATCGAAACTAAAGCAAGAATAATCAATTTAGGATTATTGGCAAGATTTTTAATGCTTAAGATTGAGTATGTCAATCGCTTATCAAGATTCCATTTTTGCATAGCTCGGGCAATTAAAAACCCACTTAAGAAAAGGTAGATAATTGGGTTTGCATAATTTGCAAGAACATTTTTACTATTGAAGTAAAAAATCTCATTATCTAAAATTCCGTTAACTTTAAATATGGGCAGAATTATCGCTGGTAGAAGAGCTGTTACTGGAATTGGGATGGCTTCAGTTACCCATAAAATAATCATCAATAAAAGTAAAGCAAGGACGATTTTCATACTATAAGAAATTTCATTGATTTGAATGATAGAAAGATTTGGATGACTTGATTGAATAAAATCATTAAAACTTTTTGGTGCAGGAAGTAATAAAATTAGAATGAATATTGTAGGACCAACTAAAAAACCAATTGCACTTCGAATTTTATCGAACTTTGAGAATGAGTTTTCCATAATTTTATTTCTTCTGAAGTAAATGAATAATTTCTTTGATAACGTCAATCGTATAATCTATTTCATCGAAAGTTGTTTGTGGACTAAAAGATAATCTAACTGCATTTGAAGCTCTTTTTTCATCATATCCAATTCCAAGCAATACATGGGAGGGTTCTAAAACTCCACTGGTACAGGCAGAACCACTTGATACAGCCACACCTCTAATTGCAAAATTCATAATCAAAGTATTTTCGTTTACATCAAAATATTTGGGATTAAATGAAATGTTTAGAATAAAAGGTGAGCAATTTTCAAATGGCGAATTAAAGAGAATTTTATCATCAAATTGTTTAAGCTGATCAATCATATAATTTTTTATTTGAATTACCTTCAAGTGATTTTCTTCTAACATTGCATATGAAATTTTTGCTGCAGATGCCATTCCAATAATTCCAGCAACATTTTCAGTTCCGCCTCTTCTATTTCTTTCCTGTGAACCACCAAAAATTATGGAAGAGATAGGTGTTTCGGATCTAATATATAAAAACCCTGCTCCCTTTGGACCATTTATCTTGTGAGCTGAAGCAGATAATAAATCTACTTTTAATTTCAAAAGATCAAATTTTACTTTTCCAAAACTCTGTACAGCGTCAATATGAAAGCAAATTTTATTCTTACTTGTAACTTCAGCAATAGATAAAATATCGTTTGCTGCTCCAATCTCATTATTTATATGAATGAGAGAGACTAACCCAGTTCGATCTGAAATCACATCTTCAATTTGTTTTGGTGTAATTCTACCTGTTTTATCCGGTTTTAGATAAA
>JBNAWO010000030.1:15487-24747 GCA_049699815.1 Ignavibacteria bacterium
ATCCTTCTATTTCAAGGAATTTACAGGTTTCTAATACAGCATGATGTTCTATTGATGAAGTGATTATTTCGTTTTTATTATATTCTTTTTTAAGTACTCTTGCAGAACCAATTAATGCAAAGTTAATAGCTTCAGTTCCACCGCTTGTGAAATAAATTTCGCTTTGTTTTGCATTGATTAGCTTTGCTATATCATCCCGGGCTATTTCAATTGCAGCACGTGTTTCCTGTCCAAACTTATGAATTGAAGAAGGATTACCAAACTTATCCCGTAAATATGGGAGCATATCTTCAAGAACTTCTGGATGAACGGGTGTGGTAGCAGCATAATCAAGATAAATATCTTTATATTTTTTCATTATCTAAACTGACGCTCCAGCAAAATTTTAATTCCTTCTAAAACAAGATCAAATTCTAGATTAACTTTCAATGTGGTTTTTTCAAAGATTAATTTTGAAAAACCTCCAGTAAGTACTATGTTAATTTCTTTATTCAATTCGTTTTTAATTCGTTTAACCATTCCTTCAAAAGAATCAAGAGCTCCAAACATAATCCCTGATTGCATATTTGTAATTGTATTTTTTCCAATAATATTATCTGGAAATTTTAATTCAACCTCGGGTAATTTCTCTGCAGCTTGATAGAGAGCTTTTGCTGAAGTTTGTATTCCAGGTGCAATTACTCCACCTAAAAAATCACCTTTTTCATTGACAACATCATAAACCGTTGCTGTGCCAAAGCTCACAATAACAAGCGGACCACCATATTTATGAAAACCGCCAGCGACATTACAAATTCGATCAGATCCTACTTCAAGCGGATTCTCAACCAGGAGTTGGAATGGTAATTTTATTGAAGGTGAAATAAAGAATGGATTAGTATTAAATAATTCTTCTACAACATCTCGAAGAATCTTATCTACCGATGGAACAACAGACGAAATCCCACATCTGTCGATTTCGCTTAAAGACACATTTAGAGATTGTAGAGTAAGTCTTAAAAAATCTGAAAAAACATCTTTATCGTGAACAGCTTTAGTTGAAAATCTAAATGTAAATTTCAATTTATCATTTGAGAATAATCCAAATGTTGTATGCGTATTACCTGTATCAATTGCTAACAGCATTTCTACTCCTTAATTATAGCAATTTCACCAGAATTAAATTTTAACTTTTCGTTACCAATTAAAAGTTCAAGTTCGCCTGATTTATTTATGTCGGTTAAAATTCCTGTATAAATTTTTTCATTGTGAAGTATCGAAATCTTATTCCCTAAACCTGCACATTTATTTTTATACTTTTGATAGATTACATCAAAATTGTTTGAAGCAAAATCTAAATATTCAAAAAATTTATTTACAATATGAGCAAGCAAAATTTCACGAGATAAGCTTTTATTCAGAATTAGCTTTAACGAAGTGGCTCTCAATTTTATTTCTTCAGGAAATTCTGTTTGATTTACATTTAAACCAATACCTACAAGAACTTTTGCTTTCTCATTATTTTCAATTTGTGTTTCAATTAAAATCCCGCTGACTTTCTTTGCATTATAAATTAAATCATTTGGCCACTTTATTTGTAAAGAAAGATTATTAATTTCTTCAATTGTTTCTTGAATTGAAAGGGGAGTTATAAAGTTAAGTTTCGGTAAATCTGATATATTAAAATTAGGTATACCTATTGAAAACATTAGATTTTCACCGGGATTAGCAATCCATTTCCTATTAAATCTGCCTCGACCCGCAGTTTGATAATTGGAAATAACTAAAATTCTGTCAACAAATTTTTTCCTTTTCAGCAAATATGTATTGGTAGAATCAATTTCTTCGAAATATTCTATATTCAAGGATTGCAATTTTTTGGGGAGATTTGATTTGAATAACTCAAAATTAAAATTCATAGCTCAATATTATTAAAGCTCTAATTTATTCACAAGAAATTTTTGAATAATGAAATTTCTAATAACTTTGATTGACAATTTAGGACAATTAATTGACATTTTGTCAAAGCGTTGGCAAAATATTGACAAATTGACAAAGTTATAAGACTTAAAATCCTCAATTTTTAAGATTTTTGAGGGTATTTATCTGGCACAAAGCTTGACGTATAGTAAACGAAAAAACAATAAAAAAAGAAAGGAGGTGAATAGATATGACATTAGTAAAATTCAATCCTTTCAAAGAACTTGAAACCTTGAGCGAAAGAATGAGAAGTTTATTTGAAGATTTACCAACAGCTTTCAGCTGGGACTTAACATCAACATTCTATCCGAGAGTTGATATCTCAGAAGATGATAATAATGTTTATGTAACTGCTGAGTTACCAGGTGTTGATAAAAAAGATGTTAAAGTTACTTTACAAGATAACGTCCTGACAATTGAGGGTGAGAAAAAATCTGAAGTTAAGGACGAGAAAAAGAATTACTATAGAATTGAAAGAACTTATGGTTCCTTCTGCCGTAGCTTCGCCTTACCTGCTGAGGTTGATCCTGATAAGGTGAAGGCTAAATTTGAAAATGGTATGTTGATGATCGAAGCTGCGAAGAAAGAACCAACACCAGCTAATAAGAAATTAATTGAGATTAAGTAATTTGCTTAAAGGTGAGCTTGAGGCTCACCTTAATTTATTTTATTAAAAAATTTTTAGAAGAAAGGAGATAAAAATATGGGAAAAATAATTGGAATTGATTTAGGAACTACAAACTCTTGCGTTGCTGTAATGATTAACAACGAACCTGTGGTTATTCCTAACTCTGAAGGTGGTAGAACAACACCTTCTGTTGTTGCTTTTACTAAAACGGGAGAAAGAATTGTAGGTGCTGCTGCAAAACGTCAGGCTATAACTAATCCTAAAAATACTATCTTCTCAATAAAAAGATTTATGGGAAGGAGGTATGACGAAGTTCAGCATGAAATCAAACTTGTTCCCTATGAAGTTGTGAATGAAGGAGGATTAGCTCGTGTAAGAATAGGGGATCGAGTTTATTCACCGCAGGAAATATCTGCTATGATTCTTCAAAAGATGAAGAAAACAGCAGAAGATTATCTCGGTGAACCAGTTACGGATGCGGTTATTACAGTTCCAGCATATTTCAATGACGCTCAAAGACAGGCAACAAAAGATGCTGGCGAAATTGCTGGATTAAATGTTAGAAGAATTATTAACGAACCCACAGCAGCCGCCTTAGCTTACGGATTGGATAAGAAACATAAAGATTTAAAAGTTGCTGTTTATGATTTAGGAGGTGGTACATTTGATATTTCAATTCTCGAATTAGGTGATGGTGTCTTTGAGGTAAAAGCTACAAATGGTGATGGTCACTTAGGTGGTGATGATTTTGATCAGAGATTAATTGATTACATTGCCGATGAATTTATGAAACAGGAGGGGATTGATTTACGTAAAGATCCGATGGCTTTGCAGAGGTTAAAAGAAGCAGCTGAAAAAGCTAAAATTGAACTTTCAGGTCAATTGCAGACTGAAGTTAATTTACCTTATATCACTGCAACGGCTGATGGTCCAAAACACTTACAAATGACCATTACTCGTGCAAAATTTGAACAACTCGTTGATGATTTAATTCAAAGAACAATTGAACCCTGTAAAAAAGCACTTGAGGCTGCCGGATTAACACCAAATCAAATTGATGAAGTTATTCTCGTAGGTGGTTCAACAAGAATTCCAAAAGTTCAACAGGTGGTTCGTGAATTGTTTGGAAAAGAACCGCACAAGGGTGTGAATCCAGACGAAGTTGTTGCTGTTGGGGCAGCAATTCAAGGTGCTGTTTTAAGTGGTGAGATCAAAGATGTTCTTTTACTTGATGTAACTCCACTTTCTCTTGGTATCGAAACTCTTGGTGGAGTGATGACTGTCTTAATCCCTGCAAATACGACGATCCCGACAAGAAAAAGTGAAATTTTCTCGACTGCGGCTGATAACCAGACATCTGTAGAAATTCATGTATTACAGGGTGAAAGACCAATGGCAATTGACAATAGAACATTAGGTCGTTTTATACTCGATGGAATTCCACCAGCACCAAGAGGTGTACCGCAAATTGAAGTTACTTTCGATATTGATGCTAATGGTATTTTACACGTCTCGGCAAAAGATAAGGCAACGGGTAAAGAGCAGAGTATTAGAATTACGGCGTCAAGCGGTTTAACAAAAGAAGAAATTGAGAGAATGAAAAGAGATGCTCAAGAGCACGCTGCTGAGGATAAGAAGAAACGAGAAGAAGCCGAATTAAAAAACCAGGCTGATAATTTAATCTTTACATCTGAAAAACAATTGAAGGAATATGGTGATAAACTTTCACCAGATATGAAATCCAGATTACAGGCTGCACTGGATCAATTAAAAGATGCTTATAAGTCTGGTGTAATTTCCGAAATCAAAGCCAAAATGGATGCATTGAATAGTATCTGGAATGAAGCTGCAACACAGATGTATCAAACTGCTGGAAGTTCAACTGGAACTCAAGGCAGCTCAACTGGCTCTACATCTGAAACAAAAAAGGATAAAGATGTAGAAGATGCATCTTATGAAGTAATTGATGATGATAAAAAGTAAAAAAATAAAGGAGGAATTTTATTATGAACACCAATGAAAGAATCCAGAACAAACAAGATTGGGAAAGATTAATTGAAACTGAACCTTTAGTTAAACCTATTATTGATATAATTGAAAATGATGATGACTTTGTTGTAAAAGTTTATATGCCTGGTGTGAGTAAAGAAAACATTTTCTTAAAACTGGAAGATAATGTTCTTACAATATTTGGTAAGGTTGATCTGAACCATATTGAAGATGAAAGATTTTTGTTAAGAGAAAAAAGCTATGGACATTACTTCAGACAATTAAATTTATCTGATAAAATTGATACGACAAGAATTGAAGCAAAGCTTGAGAATGGTTTATTAAACATCATTTTACCAAAGCACGAAAGCATAAAACCAAAGGTGATATCAATTAATTAAGATTAGAGGGGGTTTAAGGCAAAGGGCGGTCGGATTGGCCGCCTTTTTTATTTTTAAGTATTTAAGATCTTGATGTTTATGATTTGGGTGACTCGTTAGTATCATTTCATAATCATAAGTTGTATTCAAAATCCTACCAACTCAATTAAAGAAGATTGATATCTAAAACAAGAAAAGTTAAAAGTAAATTTTAATTGTGATGGGGGGAGAATTTTAGATTGATGTAGGCTGTAATATTTATAGTTTAAGAATTTTAAAATTAAAAAACATTGATTTTCTCTTATTTTAGATTTCATCGAAAATCTATTTAGCTTATTTTTTGTTTTTAGTAAAAAAAACCCGTCCAGAATGGGACGGGTTCACCAGGAGGATTTATGAGACATAACAATAGGAGTGTTTTATCTATTAATAATCATATCCACCGCCTGGAGGCATTGGTGGCATTGGTTGTTCTTTCTTTGGTTTCTCAACAATCACGGCTTCAGTTGTAATTAACATCGAAGCTACTGATGCAGCATTTTGTAATGCAATTCTTGCAACCTTGGTTGGATCAATTACACCACTCTTCATTAAATTTTCAAATTTCTCAGTATTGGCATTGAACCCAAAGTCATCTTTGCCTTCTTTTACTTTCTGCACGACAACTGAACCTTCCCAACCAGCATTTTCAACAATATGACGAATTGGTGCTTCAAGAGCTTTCTTTACAATCTCAACACCAGTTCTTTGATCTTCATTTTCAACTTTAACATCAAGATTTTCCATTGCTCTTAAATATGCAACACCTCCACCTGGGACAATACCTTCTTCAACTGCTGCTCTTGTTGCGTGTAATGCATCTTCAACACGAGCTTTCTTTTCTTTCATCTCCACTTCAGTAGCAGCACCAACTTTCAACACAGCAACACCGCCAGAGAGTTTGGCCATTCTTTCCTGTAATTTTTCTCTATCGTAATCACTGGTTGTTTTCTCAATTTGGACTTTAATTTCATTAATTCTCTTTTTGATTTCTTCTTTCTTACCTTTACCTTCGACAATTGTTGTATTATCTTTATCAACCACAACGCGAGCAGCCTGACCCAGATAGGAGAGCTGAGCATTCTCAAGTTTAAATCCTTTTTCTTCAGAAATGACTGTACCACCAGTTAAAATAGCAATATCTTCGAGCATTGCTTTTCTTCTATCACCAAAGCCAGGTGCTTTTACTGCACAGACTCTTAATGTCCCTCTTAATTTGTTTACAACCAATGTTGCAAGAGCTTCACCTTCAACTTCCTCTGCAATGATTAACAGAGCGCGACCACTTTGAGCAACTTTTTCAAGAATCGGTAAAAGATCTTTCATTGCAGAGATTTTCTTATCGTGAATTAAAATATAAGGATCCTCGAGAACAGCTTCCATTGTATCGGCATTTGTAACAAAATAAGGTGAAAGATAACCACGATCGAATTGCATACCTTCAACTACTTCTAAAGTCGTTTCAGTACCTTTTGCTTCTTCGACTGTGATAACCCCATCTTTACCCACTTTATCCATTGCTTCGGCGATAATTTTACCAATTGAAGAATCGTTATTTGCTGAAATTGCACCTACTTGTTCAATCTCTTGAGATGTTTCAACAGGTTTGCTAATCTTCTTCAGGTTTTGAACAACTGCTTCAACAGCTAAATCAATACCTCTCTTTAAATCCATTGGATTAGCACCAGCGGTAACATTTTTCAATCCTTCTGCGAAGATTGCTTGAGCTAAGACGGTTGCTGTAGTTGTTCCGTCACCAGCAACATCACTGGTTTTGGAAGCAACTTCACGAACCATTTGAGCACCCATATTTTCAATTGGGTCTTCAAGCTCGATTTCTTTTGCAACAGTTACACCGTCTTTTGTAACTGTAGGTGCGCCAAATTTTTTGTCAATGACAACATTTCGACCTTTAGGTCCGAGTGTAACTTTAACAGCATCAGCTAATTGGTCGACACCTCTTTTTAATTTGGTTCGAGCTTCAAGATTAAATTCAATTAATTTTGCTGACATAATTCAGTCTCCTTTCATTTGTTCGACTTATTGAATAATTGCAAAGATGTCTGATTCTCGCATAATTAAATACTCTTCACCATCAATTTTTACTTCGGTGCCAGAGTATTTTCCGTAAAGAACTTTATCTCCGACCTTAACGGTCATAGGAATATGTTTTCCAGTTTCCTCAGAAATTTTACCTGGACCAACAGCAACAACTTCACCTCTTTGAGGCTTTTCTTGGGCCGTATCTGGTAAATAAATTCCGCCCTTTGTGACTTCTTCTGCAGGGGCTGGTTTAATGATTACTCTATCTGCTAATGGTTTTAAGCTAAATCCTGCCATATTTTATCTCCTTATTTTGTTTTTGTTTGTTTAAACCTTGTATTAGCACTCTCCAATATCGAGTGCTAAAATAATAAATATTAAAGTTTAAATCAAGTCGTCATATTCATCCCTAATTAAGAAATTTTTAATATTGAGAACTATACAATAAGTAACATTAATTTAAGAGGTTAGATTGGTCTAATTTCGGGAAGTAAAAGAAGCCTTATTATAAGCCTATATTATTTTTATTAAAAACAATTTTAAAGCATAAAAGTCAATTACTAACCAAAATTGAAGGGATCTTAAATTAACTTAAAACCTTTACTGGATGACCAATAAATATCACGATCACTGTTTCGAGAAATCAGTCCAAATAAGCAGATAATTGAATCACTATTTGTAAATTTAACATCGAGCGGAAGATTAACATTTATTCTATTTGAGTTTGAATTAATTTGGATCTCAGTTTGTGTTAAAACAAATTTTTCCTGTTGACTTATCACTTTAGAAACATTGGTTTTATAAAGAAGGGCAATCAAAGATGATTGCTCAAATATCTCTCTAACTTTGTCTTCGAAACTTAATTGAAAATCAATCCCAGTAATTTTGTTCTTTGATTGATTTACATTCACAATGCTAAAATTAAAGTCCAATCCTGGCGGAAAGAAAAGATTATTAATCGAAAGATCCGGTCCGTTTGCGAGACTTAAATTATTTTTAATTATCCGTTGATAGACATTTGAACCAGGTAGTTTGGATATTTTCCAGATTAAGTACAAATCGGGAATGCTTTTTATTAAGTTAGCAAATTGAATTATTGTTGCAAATTTATTTCTTGCAGTTTTAATCTTAGAAGATCTGGATTTCCGGTATTTCTTTGGTTTGGAATAAGCAAAAACCTTTCCGTTTCTTTCTCGGAAAACTACATCTCCAATTTTACCTCTTATTGTTCCAAGTATTTTCTTATTAACCTCAGCCATTTCAAAATCCTTTTTTACTAATATAATTAAAATTAAAGAGAATTTACAGTATAATTAAAGTGTATTTAAAGCGTATCTAAAGCGAATGTGAAGCGAATGTAAAGCGTTTCTGAAGCGTTTATAAAATAACTTTAATTTGGTTTTGTAGAATAATTTGAGTATTAATCTCTTGAAATATTAGTTCAAATGAAGAAATAATTTTACTATAATCAATGCTTGACCTATTTCTGTTAGGAATAAGAAAATGAAGAGATTTTCGTTTTTCGTTCATTAATTGGTTTGAGAATATATCGCATCGTAACTCTATCTCAATAAGTAAAAAATAAAATGTTTGAGGTGGGTATATTGATGAACAATTATTTAGTTGAAAACTTAATCTATATTCATTTTGAAAGAATAGGGGAATGTAATATAAAGAGGTTTTCTCAATCTAATCATTTTACTAAAAGTTTTGAATTGTGAGTTAGATTGTTCACAATTTTATTTCTTTCATATTAAATGTGGAAAATTTATTTTTCAACAAATCAGATTTTATCTTGCATAATGGATAGCTAAGTGAAACTAAACTATTATTCAAAAATTATTATTTCTTCTGCATTTAATTTTTGAAGTTTTTAAAGAGAAATGGTCTATCTTGTTCAATCATTTTTATTAACGGAAGTTTACTATGAAAATATGCATTTAATGAGTTAATTAATTAGTGGGAAGAGTTTAGGTTTTTAATCTAATTATGATTCTTCATCTGTAGATCCTTGTGTTTGAAATAATATAGCACCCATATATGTTTTAACATTGTCAATTTTATATTCCGGATAGTTGCGCTTGAAGGATTTAATAAGTTTGTTTTCGGTCAAGGGTGGATGATTCTCAAAAATAAAATTCAAAAAATTTTTAACTTTATCATTTTCTGCATAAATCATAATAAATGGCATTATTATGTTGAAAAACATCTCCGCTTTTCTT
>JBNAWO010000031.1:0-3078 GCA_049699815.1 Ignavibacteria bacterium
TGATGTGATTCTGTGGGATGGAGGTAATAACGATACTCCATTCTTCAAACCTGATTTAACAATTACAGTAACAGATCCATTAAGACCCGGGCATGAATTGAGATACTATCCCGGCAATACTTCCCTTAGAATTGCAGATATTGCGATCATCAATAAAATATCATCAGCAAAGAAAGAAGATATAGAGACAGTAAGAAACAACATTAAAAAAATAAATCCAAAAGCAATCATAATAGAAGCAGATTCACCCATTGAAGTTGAAGATCCAGAAATAATTAAAGGTAAAAGAGTTCTTGTCGTTGAGGATGGTCCAACTTTAACTCACGGCGAGATGAAATTCGGTGCGGGTGTTGTTGCATCTCTTAATAATGGCGCAAAAGAACTTGTTGATCCAAGACCATTTGCTGTTGAATCGATACAGGAAACTTATAAAACATATCCCGAAATACGTACATTACTCCCTGCTATGGGATATGGGAAAAAACAGATGCAGGATCTTGAAGAAACAATTAATCGAACTGACTGCGATGTGGTCGTAATAGGAACTCCAATTGATTTAAGAAGAGTAATTAACATCAATAAACCAGCAACAAGAGTTCGTTATTATCTGAAAGAATTATCTAAACCAACAATCGAGGACATTCTGAGGGAGAAGGGAATCATATGAAAAAAATTGCAGTAGTTGCTTTCGGTGGAAACGCAATAATTCGTGGTGATCAAAAAGGTACGATCGAAGAACAAGAAAAAAATACCTATGAAACCTGTCTTGATGTTATTCCTCTTTTAGAGAGAGGTTATGAATTAATCATCACTCATGGAAATGGTCCAGTAGTGGGAAATATTTTGCAAAGAAATGAAGCGGGATGGGAGCTTTATAAAATTCCAAAGATGCCTTTAGATATCTGTGTTGCTGATTCAGAAGGTGGGATGGGATATATGATTGAGATGCAAATGATGAATGCTCTGAATTCGAAGGGACTGAAAAAATCAGTTGTGACTTTGATCACTCAAGTAGAAGTTGACAAAAAAGATCCAGCATTTCAAAATCCGACAAAACCAATTGGAAAATTTTATACAGAAGAAGAAGCGAAAAAATTTATGTCTGAAAATGGCTGGGTAATGACAGAAGATCCTAGAAAAAGGGGCTGGAGAAGATTGGTCCCATCACCAAAACCTGTAAATGTAATCAAAAAAGATTTGATCAAACAACTGGCTAACGAAGGTCATATAGTGATTGCCTGCGGTGGTGGTGGTATTCCAGTTTATCGTCATCCTGATGGTAATCTCGAAGCGATCGAAGCTGTGATAGATAAAGATTTAGCTTCGGCTTTACTTGCAAAACAAATCAGCGCAGATGCTTTTTACATTTTGACTGATGTTCCCAAAGTCTCAATTAATTTTATGAAACCAGATCAAAAAGATCTGGATGAAATGTCTACCTCGGAGGCAAAAAGTTATCTTGCTGAAGGGCAGTTTCCAGCTGGAAGTATGGGACCTAAGATTGAAGCTGCCATTGAATTTGTAGAAGCAACTGGGAACGAAATGATAATAACAGATGCAAGAGAATTGCATAACCCTAAATGTGGAACAAGAATTTATAGAGGATAAATAATAGGTGAATTATGGCAATTAATATGAAAGGAAAAAGCTTAGTTGAAATTCAGGATTTATCTCTTGAAGAAATTTATCAAATTTTTGAATTGAGCTCTTTACTTAAACTAAAATTACTCTCAGGTGAACCACACCGTTTGCTTGAAGGAAAAACGCTCGGAATGATTTTCGCTAAACCTTCAACACGGACAAGAGTCTCTTTCGAAGTTGGAATTTATCAGCTCGGTGGAATTGGAATGTACTTTGGTCCTAATGATCTACAACTTAAAAGAGGTGAGACAATTGCAGATACAGCTCGAGTTCTTTCAAGATATTTAAATGGAATAATGATTAGAACTTTCAGTCATCAGGATGTAATTGATCTGGCGAAGTATGCGTCAATTCCTGTTATAAACGGATTGACAGATTTACACCATCCCTGTCAGGTTCTTACTGATTTGTTTACAATTCTTGAGAAGAAGAGAAAGCTGCAAGGTTTGAAGTTAGCCTATGTTGGTGATGGAAATAATATGGCTCATAGTTTATTGCAGGGATGTTCAAAAGTCGGAATGGATATTTCGATTGCAACACCAAAAGGATATGCACCTCAGAAAGATATTGTGAATCAGGCAATTGAAAATGCGAAATATTTCAATTCAAAAGTAGAAATTTTTGAAAATCCAGTTGATGCGGTGAAAGATGCTGATATAGTTTACACTGATGTCTGGGCAAGTATGGGTCAGGAAGCTGAAGCTGAAGAAAGAAGAAAAAAGTTTATTCCATATCAGGTTAATTCCGATTTAGTCAAATATGCAAAAGACGATTACCTTTTTATGCATTGTTTGCCAGCTCACCGTGGTGAAGAAGTTACTGATGAAGTGGCTGATAGTCCAAACTCTGTAATTTTTGATGAAGCTGAAAACAGACTGCATGTTCAAAAAGCTATAATGGCTCTTTTGATGTAATATTCTTTTGAGTTAAGAAATTAAATGTCAGGCTTAAACTTGTTTATGCCTGACATTTTTATTTTAAATGACTCTAATCAAAAAATTATAACTATTGTTAAAAATTATATTAAATTTTTTCGTCCTGATTTTTATATTCAGAAAAATATGGTATGTAATGTTTAAGAGATTTTTCTACATCATAATTTCGTTAACATTTCAAAATTTATTTGCCCAGGAAATAATTTTAGCTCCCCATCCTGTAGAAAGTGGAACGCGATTTTCTTTTTCCCAAGCACAGATTGAACAATTGAAAAGATCAGACTTATTAAGTCTTTTGGATTTGAAGATAAATTCAATAGCAGTTGCTGGTTCCTTTAATCAATGGAAGAAAGATGATTATTTAATGGTTTATGATTCCACGAAAAAAATTTGGTTTATTGACATCAATTTGAAGCCAGGAATTGAATATCACTATAAGTTCGTCGTAAATGACTCAATCTGGATAACTGATCCAAATGCACCAGATGTAACAGAAGACGAA
>JBNAWO010000031.1:3088-24257 GCA_049699815.1 Ignavibacteria bacterium
GAAATGGAATTTTAATTCCCGAAGATTTTGATTCTCCTTATGTCATAGAAGTGAATCCACCTTACGGCAAAAGAATTACCCGTATTCAATCATTTACCTGTAAATTGATTGGTCGTGGAGATAAGATTGTTTTATCTTCAATTAAAACTTTTCTTGATGATAAACCAGTAGAATTTACTTTTGATGAAAGCATTCAAAAATTAAAAATTGACTTGCCAGAAAATCTTTCCGAAGGTGAGCACAAAATTTTAATTCAATTTGCCGATGAAAAGGGGAATCGAAATGAAGGTTATCTTACAAAATTTTTTGTTGACCGATTTAAAGCAAAAATTCAGACACCAGAATTTTACAACTCTGCAATTATTTATGAAATCTTTATTAGAAAATTTGCTGACTCGGATGGTGATGGAATTGGCGATTTCAGAGGATTAACTGAGAAGCTTAATTATTTGAAAGAGCTTGGAGTTGATGCATTATGGTTGATGCCTTTTAATGAAAGTTCAAAAGATCACGGTTATAATGTAATTGATTATTTCTCAATTGAAAAAGATTACGGGACAATGGATGATTATCTCAAATTTTTAAAAGAATGCAAGAGACGAAATATTAAAGTAATAAAAGATATCGTTATAAATCATTGCGATACTGCTTTTATCTATTTTCGTGATGCAAAAAATAATCCTTCTTCGAAATATTCTAATTGGTTTCAATTTGTTGATTCTCTTAATTCAGATTGGCGACATTTTGGAATTGAAAAGGATATGCCCAAATTCAACTTTGAGAATAAAGAGGTACAGGATTACTTTATAAAATTTGTAAAATTCTGGATGGATCCAAACTTTGATGGAAATTTTGATGATGGTATTGATGGAATTCGTTGTGATGCTGCAAAAGAGATTCCGCATCAATTCTGGAATAGGTTGAGAAAAGAAGTCAAAAAAATTCGACCAGATTTTTTAATTCTTGGTGAAGTGTGGGATGGTGCAAATTACTTAATCCCATTTTTTGAAGACGAATTTGATATGCTCTTCGATTATCCTTTCTATTATTCAATTCAAAGATTTTTTGATGGAAGTGACTTCAAAGCAATTGAAAAAATTTTATTGCATGAGAGGGAAATTTATCCACCAAATTTTCAAATGTTGAGATTTCCAAGTAATCATGATAATCATCGGGCTCTATCTTTATTCAATCAGGATACAATTAAATATTATCAAGCATTGGTTATTTTATTTACGCTTTCAGGAACGCCAATGATTTATTATGGTGATGAGATCGGTTTGATTGGTAGAACTCCACCAGAAAATGTGAGACAGTTTATGGACTGGCAAAAAATTCAAGACAATAAAATATTGGGGCTTTATAGAGAATTAATTAAAATTCGGAGAGAAAATTCATCGCTTTCACTTCGAGATGATTCAAAATATAAATCAATAAAATTTTTAAAAACTAATTTTCCAGAAGTACTTGCTTACCTTCGTTATGATAAGAAAAACAAGTTTTTAATTTTAATTAACAATTCTAATAGGCATTTAAATAATTTATCTTTTAAAAATTTTAATCTAAAAAATAAGAAAGGTTTGGTTATTTTTGCACTGAGTGATTTTTTAAGTGATAAAAAAAATAAAGATATATCTGTGAGTAATATCAAACTTGAACCAAAAGATGCACTCATTATAAAAATTCGATGAAAGCCTATAATAAAATTTCAATGCACACAGTAAATCAAATTAAAATGAAAACTTTAATTTTTAATTACAAAAAAATTCTTCCTGCATTTTTTATTTTATTTTTCCTTTTTACTGGATGCAATAAGAAACAAACTGATCAGATAGAAATCACAATCTGGCACCAGATGCGAGTTGATGAACGAGAGATTCTCCAGCGTCAACTCGATCGTTTTATGAAAATTCATCCGAATATTAAAGTCAATCAAATCTACAAAGAAACGGAAGAACTGAGAAGTGGATTTATAATCGCTGCAATTGGTGGACAGGGGCCTGAGCTTATTTATGGGCCTCAGGATCAGGTTGGACCATTTGAGATAATGAATATCATTCTTCCACTTGATACAATTTTTTCAAAAGACTTTTTAGAGCAATTTAATGAGAAAGGATTGATCTGGAGTAATAATCATCTCTGGATGATTGCCGATAAACTTGGTAATCATCTTGCACTTGTTTACAACAAGAAACTTGTTAAAAATCCACCTAAAACTGATAAAGAATTGATTGAAATTGGTAAACAGCTAACTAAAGATTTCAATAATGATGGAAAGCCTGACCAATATGGATTGGTATGGAATTACACTGAACCATTTTTCTTTATTCCTTTCTTAACTGGATTCGGAGGATGGGTTTTTGATGAAAAAAACATTCCAACTTTGAACACGGAAGCAATGATTAAAGGTTTAAATTTTATTGCTGATCTGAGAGATAAATATAAAATCATTCCCGGTGAAGCTGATTATGATATTGCTGATGTTCTTTTCAAAGAAGGTAAAGCTGGAATGATTATCAATGGTGATTGGAGCTGGGCAAGTTATGGTAAAGCTGGAATTGATTATGGAATTGCACCATTACCATTAATAGAAGAAACTGGACTTTATGCTGCACCGATGATTTCGGGTAAAGGTTATTCAATTAATGCGAATGTAAATCCGGAAAAATTACCAGCAGTAAAATTATTACTTGAGTTTTTACTCTCACCTGATAATCAACTCGAGACATCAAAAGAACTAAACACTTTTCCAACTCATAAAGAAGTTTACAATGATCCTTTTATAAAAGAAAATGAAATTTTAATTAACTCACAGAGACAGATTGAACTTGGCAAACCAATGCCAATCATTTCCGAAATGCGAGCAGTGTGGGATGCAATGCGTCCCTATTATCAAGCTGTACTTGGTGGAGCAATGTCTCCTGAAGTTGCTGCTCAAAGAATGCAGGACGAAGCTGTAAAAAAAATTCAGGAAATGCACGAAGATGTAACTTCAACTACTGCCGAACTTATTTTTATTATTGCCTCGATAGTTGGTTTAATTTTGATTTTGATCTTATCAAGAAAAACAATTTTAGCTTTCCTCAAAGACTTATCGAAAAATAGTTTTGCTTATTATCTTGTTTTACCAGCCTTTGTGGTAATGATACTTGTGATAATTTATCCCTTTATGTACAATATCGTTTTATCATTTTCAAATATGAATTTAAGGCACATCAACGATTGGAGTATAATTGGATTTAATCAATACATTAAAGTTTTTTCAGAACCAATATTCTATACCGTTTTTTTGAAGACGATTGTTTGGACAGTTGTCAATGTCTTTTTCCATGTAACGATTGGAGTTGCATTGGCACTTCTACTGAATAGAAAAATTTTCGGTAAAACTGTTTTTAGAACATTACTCATCTTGCCCTGGGCTATACCACAATATATTGTTGCATTGACCTGGCGCGGAATGTTTAACTACGAGTATGGAGCGATTAATTTAATTCTTACAAAATTTCTCTCACTTCCACCAGTTGAATGGCTTAAGAGTCCCTTTGAAGCGTTTATTGCTATTATCATAACAAATGTATGGCTTGGATTTCCATTTATGATGGTGATTGCACTTGGCGCACTTCAAAGCATTCCAAATGAATTATATGAAGCAGCTGAGATTGAAGGAGCAAATTGGTTTCATAAACTCTGGAAAATTACAATTCCATTAATTAAACCTGTTATGATTCCCGCAATAACTCTTGGAATTATTTGGACCTTTAACAATCTTAATGTCGTCTGGCTTGTTAGTAATGCAGGTGAACCTTCAGATCAAACTCACATTCTTGTCTCTTATGTTTATAAAGCTGCATTCAATCTTTATAGATATGGCTATGCTGCTGCTTTCAGTATGATAATTTTTCTAATTCTACTCATTATGAGTTTAACATTCTTAAAACGAACAAGAGCAACTGAATCGGTTTATTGAAATGAAAGAAAGTAAATTAGTTAACTGGATGATTTTTGTTTTTCTTGTTTTCTTCACGCTTGCAACAATTTATCCTGTGATAAATGTATTTACTGTTTCACTTCGACCGGATGATAAACTTCTTTCAACTTCACTTGAAATAATTCCTGAAAACGCAACTTTTGAATCTTATGTCAAGTTATTTACCAAAACAGATTTTTTAAGATGGCTTTTCAATTCAACTTTCATTTCGTTTGTTGTAACTTTGACCGGAGTTTCTCTTGCTTCAACTGCTGGTTATGCTTTATCGAGATTTAAATTTATTGGCAAAAAATCAGCGATGCTAGGCTTGATGGTCACTCAGATGTTTCCCGCTACAATGCTCTTGCTTCCAATGTACATAATGCTGATGAAACTTGGACTGCTCAATAGTTATATTGGAATTGTTATTGTTTATTCATCGACTGCATTACCGTTTTGTGTCTGGCAAATGAAAGGATACTACGATACAATTCCCTTCAGTCTCGAAGAAGCTGCACGTATCGATGGTTGTACAAGATGGCAGGCATTTTATAAAATAATTCTTCCACTTGCTTCACCTGCACTTGTTATAACAGCTCTCTTCTCTTTTATGTCTGCCTGGTCAGAATATATCGTTGCTGCTCAAATCCTTCAGGATAGAAATCTTTACACTCTTCCAATCGGACTAAAATCATTCCAATCAAATCTTACTACCGAGTGGGGATTGTATGCAGCCGCTTCGTTAATTGTAAGTATACCTGTGGTTATTTTATTTGTGATTTTAAGCCGATATCTTGTTTCTGGTCTTACGCTCGGAAGTGTTAAAGAATAAGTTTATTGCAAGTAGATTAACTCGAATAATTTTTTTATAGCTTGGACTCTTTTTGATCAAAAGTTACCCGCCGTTATTCTAAATCAACTTGTGCTGACAGGTTTACTTCTCCGATTTGACAATTCTTTTTTTTTATATACTTTTGTTAAAAAAGGGAGCAATCTCTATGGAAAATTTAAGTGGTATCTTCAAATGGGGTTGGAATTGTGGTTCAAAGAACGACATTGATGTGGTGTATTTCTGGGGTGATAATGGTAATCTAACCTTGAAGAGAGAATATCTTGGAAAAATTGTATTTAAGTGGCGATTTTGTAATTCCATTGATGGATGGATTGAAGATGAAAAAGTTTTTGAACTTTCAGAACCATCTTCAGAACCTTACACTTTTTCAATTCCAATAAAATTTTATACAGTTCTAGGTAAAAATCGAGATGCTGATCCTTATTTCGGTAAAAAATACAAAGTGGAAAGTTCTTTTATAATTATATCTGAAAAAGATGAAATTATTGATGAAGAATACTCAAATCAAATTACTGGTTGCTTTATCAGGCGAGACGCTAACTTTGACCCTGCTTTTCAACCTGATTGTATTCCTCCTGATATTGATTGCGCAGATGCTTCAACGGTTTGTGATTGAATATTTTTTTATGGAGGATTTATGAAAATGAAACTATATATAATTCTAAATTTCTTGATTTTTTCATTAGCTCATTCACAACAAAATCAATTTGTTATCTTCGATACAACAAATTCTCCCATCCCATCAAATCGACCAATGAATTTAGCCATAGATAATGATGGTTCATATTGGTTTTGTTTCAATCCAGATTGGAATGGTAGTAATTATGTAAAAGGTGGTCTGGCAAAATTTGATGGAACTAATTGGACAATTTTTAACAAAGATAACTCGCTATTACCAACTAATTTTGTTAACTCAATAGCAATTGATCGACTTGGGCGGAAATGGGTTGCAACTGATGGTGGAGTAGTGAAAATAAGTGGTAATGAATGGGTTATTTATAATTCTCAGAATTCACCTTTGCTAGAAGATTATATATGGAATGTGAATATTGAAGGGGATAGTATAGTCTGGATTTCTTCTCGTTCGAAAGGTTTTTATCGATTTGACGGAGTTAATTGGAATTTATATAATATTTCAAATTCACCTCTTCGTTCTGATGCTGCTAATTTCGTAATTGCTGAGAACAACCGTGTAAAATGGTTTGGAGCTGATAGATCACCACTTTTTAGTTTTGATGGAACTAATTGGCAAATTCATGGACAATTCCCGTTTGCACCAGGACCTTTACCGGGTATTCAAGATCCAGATGTACATTTTATGGCTATCGAAAAAGATGGGACTAAATGGATTGTTGGCCGCGGTTGGTATGGAACTAATGTGCCTCGTTATTCTGCAGTCGCAAAATTTAATCAATCTGGCTGGGTAATTTTTGATTCAACTTCAATTGGTTTCACATTTGTACCAAATTACTGGGGTCTGGCAATTGATACAAATAATGTAAAATGGATAACTGCTTATGATAAAGGTTTAATCAAATATGACGGGACAAAATTCTTTGTTTTTGATCGAACAAATTCTCCATTTTTTGGAACTACGAGCATTATTGTTGATAAGTTTAACAATAAGATTTTTGCAGCCAGATTAAATAAAACATCGCCTACAGGTAATAATTTAGGAGGAATAGTTTTTTATAATGAGAATGGAGTAGTTCTCAAAGCTGAAGTTTTCGACGGAAAATATTCGAAATCATTTTATCTTCAACAGAATTACCCCAATCCATTTAATTCTACTACAAAAATTCAGTTCAATCTTTCACACAATTCATTTGTTAAATTAAGAGTCTATGATGTTCTAGGTAGGTTAGTTGAAGTTGTTGTTGAAAAAGAGTTGGAAGCTGGCGTTCATATTTATGATTTTAAAGCCAATGACCTTCCTGCGGGTCTTTATTTTTATAGACTTGAAGCAGGTAACTTTACTCAAACAAAGAAAATGTTATTAATTAAGTGATAAAAATTTTGAACTGGGAAAATTTTATTAATAAATAATTATAGTGTCTTCTTTCAAATTTTTTCAGAAACCCGCGCTTAATGGAATTAATTTCTATTTAACTTTATTAATTAACTTCTTTATAATCTTTTCACTTACTCTTACAACCTGATTGATTTGAATAATTTGATTTGAGGCCTAGAAACCATAATCTTTGTGGCTCATCTTATGTAATTAAATTTCAAGGTTATTTTTATTTCATTGAAAAAACTTTTATCTATAGTTAAATTGAAAAAAAAGAAGGTAAAAAAGGAAATATGTCAGAACAAATATATGATATTGCAGTACTTGGCGGCGGACCTGGTGGTTATGTTGCCGCAATTCGTTCAGCTCAATTAAAATTTAAAACAGCAATTATTGAAAAAGATAAACTTGGCGGAATTTGTTTGAACTGGGGATGTATTCCAACCAAAGCTTTATTAAAAAATGCCGAAGTTCTTCACACTATTAAGAAAGCCTCAGAGTATGGAATTGAAATCCAAGATTATAAGGTTGATTTTTCAAAGATTATTAAAAGAAGTCGTGATGTTTCCGCTCGAATTGTCAAAGGTGTTGAATTCTTAATGAAGAAAAATAAAATCGATAAGTATGATGGTTATGGAAAATTATTAGACAAAAATACAATAGAAGTTACAGATGCAAATGGAAATAAAAGTCTGCTTAAAGCAAAAAACATCATAATTGCGACGGGCGCTCGTCCAAGACAAATTCCAGGAATTGAGATTGACCGAAAATCAATTATCACAAGTTCAGAAGCTATGATTCTTGAAAAGCAACCAAGAGATATGATAATCATTGGTGCTGGTGCAATTGGAGTTGAATTTGCTTATTTCTACAACGAACTCGGGACAAAGATCACATTAATCGAAATGATGCCCCAGATACTTCCTGTTGAAGATGAAGAAGTTTCAAAAACACTCGAAAAGGAATTTATCAAGAATGGAATACAAATTTTAACAAATACAAAAGTACTCTCTGCTAAGAAATCTAAATCAGGTGTTGAAGTAAAAATTGAAACGAATGGAAAAGAAGAAGTTTTAAAAGCAGAGATTGCATTAGTTGCAATTGGTGTTCAGGGAAATGTTGAAAACATTGGTCTTGAAAATGTTGGAGTAAAGACAGAAAAAAGTTTCATTGTGGTTGATAGAAGAACTTACCAAACATCTGTACCAAACATTTATGCAATCGGTGATGTGAATGGTCCACCGTGGCTAGCTCATGTCGCTTCAGCTGAAGGAATCGCCTGTGTTGAACAAATTGCTGGGTTGCATCATCCTGGAGTGGATTATTCAAACATACCGGGTTGTACATATTGCCAACCTCAAGTTGCAAGCATTGGACTTACTGAGAAGAAAGCCCGTGAACTTGGATATGAAATTAAAGTTGGTAAGTATCCTTTTAGAAGTCATGGAAAATCTTTAGCTGTTGGTGAAAATGTAGGCTTCGTTAAATTAATCTTTGATGCAAAATATGGTGAACTTCTCGGTGCTCATATTATTGGTCAAGATGCAACTGAACTGATTGCTGAACTTGGACTTGCAAAATCACTTGAAGCAGTTGGCGAATCAATTTTTAAAACTGTTCATGCCCATCCAACTTTATCCGAAGCGATTATGGAAGCTGCGGCAGATGCGTTTGGTGAAGCTATTCATTTGTAATCATATAACTTTAAATTGAACCAAACAATAAATGATATTGTTTTATCTCAAGTAGAATCAAAAATTCTGCTGAACCAGAAATTCAATTTTAGTGATTTAGAGTTAATTAGATTATTTACTTAAAATTTGACAAAGCTTAAATGCAAATACGAAAATTAAATATTATTAATCTCGGACTTGAGCCATATAAGAAAATCTGGGAATTCCAGCATCAATTACATAGACTTCGTGTTGATGGAAAAATTAATGATGTGTTTATTTTACTTGAGCATTCCAATGTTTATACTCTTGGTAAAGTCGCAAAACGGGAACATCTTTTGGTTAGTCCTCAAAAATTAACTGAAGAAAAAATTGATTTGTTTGAAATTGATAGAGGTGGCGATATTACTTATCATGGTCCTGGACAAATTGTAGGTTATCCAATTATTAAGCTCGATGATTTATATCAGGATATTCACAAATATCTAAGAGAACTTGAGGAAGTGATAATCCAAACATTGAAAATTTATGGTGTGGAGAGCGGTAGAAATCCAAAATTCACAGGAGTTTGGGTTGGCGATGAGAAAATTGCCGCAATTGGAATAAAAGTATCGCGATGGGTTACGATGCATGGTTTTGCTTTTAACATCAATACAAATCTAAGCTATTTCGGAAAAATAATTCCGTGTGGAATTACAGATAAAGGGGTAACCTCGCTTGAAAAAATTTTAGGCCAAAAAATTTCAATTGAAGAAGTGAAAAAACATCTTATTCAAAATTTTGTCAGGATATTTAATTACGATCAAACTTCATTCTTCTATTCAATTGATGAATTCTCAAAATCACAATTAGAAAAATTACCGGAGGGCATAAATGGCTTTTAACAATAAGGACAAAACAGATCTCAAGAAACCAACTGGAAGAAAAGAAATTGCCGGCGGTATGACGAAAGAAGAGCTAATTTCTGTTTTAAGAACAATGCTTCTCTCTCGCACTATCGACAATAAGTTGATGAAATTACTCAAGCAAGGTAAAGTTTTCTTCCATATTGGTTGCTCGGGACACGAAGCTATTCAAGTTGCAATGGCTAAAGCATTGAAACCTGGATATGACTGGGCATTTCCATATTATAGATCTATTGCATTTTCTTTAGCACTTGGAATTAAACCGGAAGAAATTTTCCTTCACTCATTTGGAAAAGCAGATGACCCTTTCACAGGTGGTAGGCAAATGCCCGGTCATTTTGGTTCAAAAACATTAAACATTCCAACACAATCAAGTCCTACAGGTTCTCAATATCTTCAAGCTGTTGGTTGCGCATTAGCTTCGGTAAAGTTGAGCAAAGATGAGGTTACAGTTGTATCATCAGGGGAAGGAGCAACCAGTGAAGGTGAATTTCATGAAGCTGTGAATTGGGCAAGCAGAGAAAAACTCCCGGTTATCTTTTTGATCGAAAATAATCGCTGGGCTATTTCGGTTCCTGTTGAAAATCAAACAGCAGGTGAAGGCGGATCAATTTACGAGATGACTAAAGGTTACAAAAATCTTCTGAGGTTGAGAGTTGACGGCACAAACTATCTTGAATCAAATGTTGCTGCTGTTTCAGCTGTAAAGTATGCACGAAGTAAGCAAGGTCCAGTTTTAATCGAAGCAGATGTTGTTAGACTATTACCACATTCATCATCTGATGATCATAGAAAATATCGAAGTGCAGAGGAACTCGAAGCTGAAAAACAGAAAGATCCGATTTTAAGATTTAAAAATCTTTTAATTGAAAAAGGTGTTTTAACTGAACTGGCTTTCAAAGAACTTGAAAAAGAAGTTCATGATAGAGTTGATGAAGCTGCAGCCTGGGCTGAAACCGCACCAGACCCAAAACCAGAATCTGCATTACTTCATGTTTTTTCGGATGCAATCAATAGAAAAGATATTGAATATGAAAAGAATGAAATTCCCGGTAAACCTATTGTAATGGTTGATGCGATTAATCATGCTTTGAAAGAAGAAATGGAACGACATCCAAATATGTATATTTTTGGTGAAGATATTGCCGATCCCAAAGGTGGTGTCTTTACTGCCACAAAAGGTTTATCTTCTAAATTTGGGAAAGAAAGAGTATTCAATTCTCCTCTTGCTGAAGCAAGCATCGTCGGGGTAGCAATTGGAATGGCTCTACGTGGATTTAAGCCAGTAGTAGAAATTCAATTTGCTGATTACATCTGGCCTGCAATGCAGCAAATCAGAGATGAACTTGCCACAATTCGATATCGCTCAAATGGTGTCTGGTCTGCGCCAGTTGTAATTAGAACAGCTTGTGGTGGATTTATTCATGGTGGCCTCTATCATAGTCAGAATATCGAAGGATTTTTTGCTCATTGTCCCGGTCTTTATATTGTTTATCCATCAAATGCCGCTGATGCAAAAGGTTTGCTTAAGACAGCAATTCATCTTGATGATCCAGTTTTATTCTTAGAGCATAAAGGATTGTATCGTCAAACTTTTGCAATGGCTCCAGAACCTGATATTGATTATATGATACCTTTTGGTAAAGCTTCAATAAAGCAAACAGGTAACGATTTAACGATTGTTACCTGGGGTTTGATGGTTCATGAGTCGATCAAAGCTGCTCAGGAATTAAAAGATTATTCAATTGAAATAATTGATGTAAGAACCATAATTCCACTTGATAAAGAAACTATATTTGAAAGTGTTAAGAAAACAGGTAAAGTCTTGATAGTGCACGAAGATACTTTAACAGCAGGCTTTGGTGCTGAGATTGCTGCATTAATCTCTGATAATTGTTTCCAGTATCTTGATGGGCCAGTAAAAAGATTAGCAGCTCACGATACTCATATTCCTTATCATCCAAATCTGGAAAATTTCGTTTTACCAAATAAAGAAAAAATTAAAAAAGCAATTCAAGAAATCATAGAATTTTAATGGAGGACAAATGAAAGTAGAAGTTGTTATGCCCAAAATGGGTGAAAGTGTTAATGAAGGAACCATTATTAAATGGCATAAAAAAGTTGGTGATAAAGTTGATAAAGATGAAATCATTTTTGAAATCAGCACAGATAAGGTAGACACAGAAATCCCTTCTCCTGCATCAGGAATTTTAGCAGAGATAAGAGTATTTGAACAAGAAACCGTTCCAGTTGGAACTGTAGTCGCACTTATCGAAACTGATGTCAATGCTGAAATCAAAATCTCAGAAACAAAAGTTTCAACAGTTGAAAAAAAATCAAACGGTTCTGGAAGAGAAGAACTTATTGATGTCGTAATGCCCAAGATGGGAGAAAGCGTAACTCAAGGAACTATAATAAAATGGCATAAGAAGGTTGGTGATAAAGTCGAAAAAGACGAAACTTTATTTGAGATAAGTACAGATAAAGTCGATACAGAAGTTCCTTCACCTGCTGAAGGAATTTTAACCGAAATTTTAGTACAGGAACAAGAGACAGTTGATGTTGGAGTCGTTGTAGCTAGAATTTCTCCATCCGGATATGTCCTGAAAGTTTCGCGTGAAGAAGAAAAAGTTGAAGCAAAATCTTCAGTCATTGAAAAAACCGAAGAAGAGAAAGTTGAAACTTTGGTCGAAGAAAAATCTGAGAGAGTGGAAAAATCCAGATTTTATTCTCCGCTTGTTTTAAACATTGCGAGACAAGAAGGCATTTCATTCGAAGAACTTGAGACAATAGAAGGCACTGGACTTGGTGGAAGAGTAACTAAGAAAGATATTTTAAATTATATCGAAATGAAGAAAGCTGTTAAATTAACTCAACCACGCAAAGAAGAAAAAGTTGTCTCAAAACCTTCAATTGAACAAAAAGTTGAATTTAAATTTGAACCAGGCGAAAGAGTAAAAATTGAACCTATGGATCATATGCGCCAATTAATTATGGAACATATGGTCAAAAGTCGAGATACTTCTGTTCATGTTGTCGGTATTCAGGAAGTTGATATGACAAAAGTTCATAATTACATTCAGAAAAATAAAGAAGCGTTCTTGCAAAGAGAAGGTATTAAGTTGACTTATCTGCCTTTTATAGTCGATGCGACAGTTAAAGCCTTAAAAGAATATCCATATTTAAATGCATCAATTGATGGGACAAATGTTGTTTTGAAAAATTACATAAATATTGGAATTGCAGTTGCACTTGAACCAATGGGTTTAATTGTTCCAGTAATCAAAAATGCTGATGAGAAAAACATTACTGGACTTGCAAAATCAATCTATGATTTAGCAACCCGTGCAAGAAGTAAAAAACTTTTACCAGACGAAGTTAAAGACAGTACTTTCACAATTACAAATTACGGATTATATGGGACTCTCTTCGGTAATCCAATTATTAATCAACCTGAAGTTGCAATTCTTGGTGTAGGTGCTGTAACTAAAAAACCAGTTGTTGTTGAAGTCGATGGTCAGGATACTATAGCAATTCGTTATATGATGTATATTTCGCTTTGTCATGATCATCGCTTAATTGATGGAGCTTTAGCTGGAAAATTTATGAGAAGAATTAAAGAATTGCTCGAAAATTTTGAAGGTGAATAAAATTGAAGATAAATTCATTCCAGAGAAAATTTAAAGAAGAAGTTGAGAAAAAGGTGGTCTTATCTCATAGACCACCTTGGCTTAAAGTTAAATTACCAGTTGGTGAAAACTTCAGTGATGTACATCGTCTAATGCGTGAAAACAAATTGAATACTGTTTGTGAAGAAGCTCATTGCCCAAACATTGCTGAATGCTGGAATCACCGAACCGCAACTTTTATGATCTTGGGGGATATTTGCACGAGGAGTTGTGGCTTCTGTGCAGTTAAAATGGGATTGCCAACCACATTAGATTGGGATGAACCCAAAAGAGTTGCTGATGCAGTTAAAAAACTCGGTCTAAAACATTGTGTAATCACTTCTGTCAATCGTGATGAATTGAAAGACGGTGGCGCATCAATTTTTGCTGAAACAGTTAGACTAATAAACCAAACCTCACCCGATTGTACAGTTGAAATTTTAATCCCGGACTTTAAAGGTGATGAAGAAGCTTTTGAAATCATTATGAAACATCCACCTCACATACTTAATCATAATGTTGAAACTGTTCCTCGACTTTATCCTGTCGTTAGACCTCAAGCAAAGTATAAACGAAGCCTTGAATTGATAAAATGGTTTAAGTCAAAAGGGCTCAGAACAAAGTCTGGGCTTATGGTTGGAATTGGTGAAACTAATGAAGAAGTAATTGAGGTGATGAAAGATCTTTACGAATATGGTTGCGATATCGTTACAATCGGGCAATATCTTCAGCCTACTAAAGAACATTTGCCGGTTCAGCGTTTTGTTAGCCTCGAAGAATTTGAGTATTTTCGCACAGAAGGATTAAAAATAGGATTGAAGATTGTTGAATCTGCGCCATTGGTTCGTTCTTCTTATCACGCCGATAAACACGCAAGGGAAAATTTCTGATGGGATAATTAAATTAAATGCAATAAATAGTCTCTTCAATTTAAAAATCTTACAAAATTCATTTTTCTTGCCTTTAATTTTTTTACTTTCAAAAGTAAAACTAACTATTCCATTAACATTTAGTGAGGTCAAAGATGGCAAAAGTAAAAGGTGATATTATTGTCGATATCGAAAAGTGCAAAGGATGTGAACTCTGCGTAGTTGCCTGTCCACAGGATACAATTGCACTTAGCGATAAAATCAATAAAAAAGGTTACCATTATATGGTAAAAATAAAAGATAATTGCACAGGGTGTGAAAACTGTGCTTTAGTTTGTCCCGATGCTGTTATCACTGTTTATAGAAAATCGGGTAAGAAAAAAGAAAAAGTTGCAACACTCTCTAATGTCCAAAAAGATATGACTCTGGAGGTAAATTAATATGGGTGAACTCCGATTGATGAAAGGAAATGAAGCATTAGCTGAAGCTGCAATTAGAGCTGGATGTGATGCCTATTTTGGTTATCCAATTACTCCTCAGTCGGAAGTCCTTGAGTATCTCTCAAGAGAAGCTTACAATAGAACCGGAATGAT
This sequence comes from Ignavibacteria bacterium, assembly GCA_049699815.1. Taxonomy (GTDB): domain Bacteria; phylum Bacteroidota; class Ignavibacteria; order Ch128b; family Ch128b; genus Ch128b. Next base: position 17,628 of record JBNAWO010000031.1, read on the forward strand.
CGTTCTTCAAGCTGAAAGTGAAGTTGCTTCTATTAATATGATTTATGGTGCCGCTGGTGCAGGTAAAAGAGCGATGACTTCCTCCTCAAGCCCGGGAATTAGTCTAATGCAGGAAGGAATTTCATACATTGCTGCCGCTGAATTACCATGTTTGATAGTCAATATTAATCGTGGCGGTCCAGGATTAGGAACTATTCAACCATCTCAAGGTGATTATTTTCAGGCAACAAAAGGTGGTGGACATGGTGATTATAAATTAATTGTCCTGGCTCCGTCAAGTGTTCAAGAAATGGCAGATTTTGTACGACTTGGATTTGATCTGGCTGATAAATATAGAAATCCAGTAATGATCCTTGCCGATGGTGCAATTGGTCAAATGATGGAAAAAGTCGAATTATTTGAACAACAGCCGAAGGGTGGTACAACTCCTAAGCCATGGGCAACGACTGGAAAGACAAAAGACCGTGAAAGAAATATTATTACTTCACTTCATATTGATCCGAAAGAAATGGAAAAAATTAATCTTAGACTTCAGGCAAAATATCGTGAGATTGAAGAAAATGAAGTTCGTTTTGAAACTTTCAGAGTTGATGATGCAGAATATATCCTGACAGGATATGGACTTGGTGCAAGGATTTGTAAAAAAGTTGTTGAGATTGGTCGTGAGAAAGGTTATAAACTTGGTTTAATTAGGCCAATTACTTTATTCCCATTTCCGAAAAAAGTATTTGCTGAATTTGCAACAAGAGTTAAATGTATTTTAGATGTTGAAATGAATGCTGGTCAGATGGTCGAGGATGTAAAATTAAGTGTGGAAGGAAAAGTTAGAGTTGAATTTTATGGTAGAATGGGAGGAATAATTCCAACACCAGAAGAAATTTTAGAACATTTTGAAAAAACCTTCTTGAAAGGAGAATAACTATGGACGAAACAATTGTTAAAAAAGAAGAACAGGAATTTCTAGATGAAGAAATTTGTGTCGCTGAAAATTTAGTTTATCGTAAACCAAAAACATTAATTGATATAGATTTACATTATTGTCCAGGTTGTGGGCATGGTGTTGTTCATCGCTTATTGATGGAAGTTGTTGAAGAAATGGATATCCAGGATAAAGTTATCGGTGTTGCGCCTGTTGGTTGTGCCGTTTTTGCTTATAACTATATGGATATTGATATGCAGGAAGCAGCACATGGTAGAGCAACTGCTGTTGCTACTGGAATAATTAGAGTTCTTCCTGATAAACTTGTTTTTACTTACCAGGGAGATGGTGATCTTGCTGCAATTGGAACTGCAGAGACTTTACATACTTGCAATCGCGGAGAAAATATTTTAATTGTTTTTATTAATAATGCTGTTTATGGAATGACAAGTGGACAAATGGCTCCTACAACATTACCTGGAATGGTAACTACAACTACACCATTTGGGCGTGATATAAAATTCACAGGTCATCCACTAAAGATTACTGATTTAGTTGCTCAACTTCCTGGAACTTATTATGTAACCCGTCAAGCTGTTAATAATGCAAGTAATGTAAGAAAAACTAAAAAGGCGATTCAAAAATCTTTTCAATATCTTCAACAGAAAAAAGGCACTTGCTTTATTGAGATTGTGTCCAATTGTCCATCCAATTGGAAAATGACCCCCGTCGAATCAAATAAATTTGTTGAAGAAGTAATGATACCTTATTATCCACTTGGTGATTTAAAAGTCCCGAAGGAGGAACAGAAATGAAACATGAAGCTATATTCGCTGGATTTGGTGGACAGGGTGTTTTAACAATGGGAATGATTCTATGTTATGCAGGAATGAAGGAAGGCAAAGAAGTTTGCTGGATGCCTTCGTATGGACCGGAGATGAGAGGTGGAACTGCAAATTGTATTACAATAATTTCTGATGACTTGATCAGTTCACCAATAATTTCAAAGTTCGATTCAGTCATTGCTTTGAATCAGCCTTCATTGGATAAATTTGAACCTGCTGTAAAACCCGGTGGAAATTTATTCTATGATTCAACAAACATTATTAATCCACCAACAAGGACTGATATAAACATCTTTCCTATTCCAGCATCCGAAGAAGCTAATAAATTGAATAATTTGAGAGTGATGAATATGTTGATGCTTGGCGCATTTATCGAAATTGTCAAAATTGTAGATGATAGTTCAGTACTTTATGGCTTACAGCAAGTTCTCCCAGAAAGATATCATAAGCTTATTCCGCTGAATAAAGAAGCGTATGAAATTGGTAGAAAATTGTCTGAAAGTATTTTGAGCAGAGTTTAAGACTTGATTTAATAATAAACAAAAAATGTCAGGCATTGCCTGACATTTATATTTTTAAAGAACTACCTTACTAATTTTGAAGTATGATCGTTATTTAATGAGAATCATTTTTTTAACAGAACTTCCAAAATTGGTTTTTAATTTGTGAAAATAAATTCCACTTGATAACTCTTTCCCATTAAAATTAAATTCATAAGTTCCAGCTTTATAAAATCCTTTTGTGAGAGTTTGAATTTCTTTTCCAATCAGGTCAAAAACGATTAATTCAATATCTGTATCCTTACTCAAATAAAATTTTATGTTTGTAGATGGATTGAAAGGATTTGGGTAGTTATCATAAAGATAAAAATTGCCCGACGAATTGAATTCTTTTTGAACAGATGTTTCTCCGGTTCTAAGTTTAGTAATAAAAACTGAATTAGTTTGATTGTTCGGTTGTCCTAATACAAGATAAGATGAAGTGTCAGCATCTATTCCATTAAAGTCAGTTAGTAAAGAATTTGAATTTTTTGCAAATGCGAATTTACCAGTGCCTGATGTACCTGCGCTTCTAAGCTTTGGTTCTGGAGTTTGATTAAAGAAAGTTCCTGCTGCACCTGAAGCAAAAGCATGTATACTTCCGACAACTCCGTTTGAATCACTTCCTGCTGCCTTAACCATTACGAGTTCAGTACTGGCTAAGTCGAAAGTTCCGGTTCCCAATTGTTGGAAATATAAAGTGTCTTTTAATCCAATATCGAGTACAAAATCGGAAGTATCTGTATCATTGGTTTGATTTGATACTCTTATGATAATCAAAGTTCCTGCAGGAATTTTATGCCAGAGATCAACATCTCTAAATAAAAATTTTCCGCCGTTATCATTATTCATACTGCTGGAGAAATCTTTTAAGATCATTCCAGTCATATTTAGATCTTTTTCTATCACCAGCAATTCAACAGCATCATCAACTCCACTTGATTTTCCACTGTTAAAGAATTTGTTAATCACAACACTTTGTGAAAAAACATCACTTAATAAAATGAGGGCAAATAAAATAATTCTTTTCATTTTTAACTCCTTTTTAGTTGTAGCAATATGATAATTGTTTGATAAATTTAATTTTCTTAAAATTACAAAAGAAATAACAAATTTGAGAGTCATCTAATGGGAAAACCAAAAATACTTTATGTAGAGGATCATCTTGAGAGTGCATTACTCGTTCGAACTCTTCTTAAAAACAAATGTGAAGTTTTTATCACAGAGACTTATGAGGAAACCATAGATTTCCTTAAAGAAAACTCGGTTGATTTAATTCTACTTGATATAAATCTACCCGGAAAAAAGGATGGTGTGGATCTGGTAAAAGATTTGAAGAAAGATGATAAATATAAAAACTTACCTATAATTGCTCTGACAGCTTATGCGCTCGCAGGTGATCGTGAAAGACTTCTTGAAGCTGGTTGCGATGAATATATTGCAAAACCAATGACCAAAAAAGAATTATTTGATAAGCTACAAAAATTTATCAAGTTACCTGAAGAACCATTAAAATAATTTTTGATTAATAAACAAATTTTTTAAATTTGCATCGCTTTAAATTTGATTTAGTTCTATACAATTTTTAACGAAACAATAAAATCGTTTTCAAGGTAATAGTAGCAAAAACTGTTGAGTAAAATTAAAAGTTCTTTAAGATTTTGGACGCGCCCGTAGCTCAACAGGATAGAGCATCAGCCTTCTAAGCTGAGGGTTACTGGTTCGAGTCCAGTCGGGCGTACTGCCAATTTACGGTGAGCGTAGCTCAGTTGGTAGAGCGCCAGATTGTGGCTCTGGTGGTCACGGGTTCGAGCCCCGTCGCTCACCCCAAAATTTGGCCCCATCGTCTAACGGTTAGGACATCACTCTTTCAAGGTGAAAATACGGGTTCGATTCCCGTTGGGGTCACTAAGTTATTCGGAGAGAGGGGCAAAAACTAAAATTTAAAGGAGCCCCACTATGAAAATTTCAAAAAATCTTGCCTTAAGTGAATCAGGTTTTGCATTTAATGGTTCAACGGGTGATTCTTTTATCCTCAACGAAACTGCCTCATTTATCCTTCAAAAAATTAAAGAAGGTTTATCTGAACAAGAAATTCTAAATCTTCTTTTAAACGAATACGAAGTAAATCCCATGCAGGCGGAAAAAGACCTTCACGATTTCATTACTCAACTTAAGATTTTTAATCTTTTAGAGGATTAATATGAAAATTGCAGTTACTGGATTAAACAATACAGATAATCCAGGACCTGGAGTACCTGTAATTCGTTCAATTTTAGCTGAACCCAGTTTTAAAGGCGAAATTATTGGTTTGCATTATGATAATCTTGAACCAGGCATTTTTATGGATGGAATTAAATCTCGTTCTTATATGATTCCTTATCCGTCACAAGGTCCTGAAGCACTTCTTGAAAGACTCAAATACATTCATTATAGAGAAGAATTGAATGTAATTATTCCAACATTAGACTCAGAACTTTATAATTTTATTTACATATCAGATGAATTAGAAAAACTTGGAATCAAAACTTTCCTTCCTACTTTTGAAAATTTAGAGAAGCGAGCTAAAGATAAACTATCTCAATTTTGTGAAAGTGCTGGAATAGATACTCCCAAAACTTTTATTCTTAATTCTCAATCACAAGTTTATGAAGTCCTTAAATCATTAAAATTCCCTGTTGTGGTCAAAGGCATTTTTTATGAAGCTTACATTTGCTATTCAATTGATGAGGTCTTTTCTAATTTTGCAAAAATCGTATCGAAGTGGGGTTTGCCTGTTTTGATCCAAGAATACTTAGTCGGTGATGAACTCAATGTTGCAGCAGTAGGTGATGGTAGTGGAAATACTCTCGGTGCTGTTGCGATGAGAAAATTATTTATCACTGAAAAAGGAAAAGGTTGGAGCGGAGTTACGATTAAAGATGATAAGTTAATTGATATGACTAAAAAAGTCATTAAGGCATTGAATTGGAGAAGTGGACTCGAACTCGAAATTCTTAAATCAAGAAATGATGGTAAATATTATTTACTTGAAATTAATTCGAGATTACCAGCGTGGGTTTATTTGACGCAAGCAGCGGGACAGAACTTACCTTATTTGCTTGTGAAACTCGCAATGGGTGAAGATGTCAAACCTTATGATGATTATGAAATTGGAAAAATGTTTGTACGATGTTCAATCGATTTAATTACTGATATGAAAACTTATGAGAAAATTTCAATAAATGGAGAATTATAATGAGTGAAAAGAAACCTTACTCAAAACCTGTTATTACAAGACAACGAACAGGATTTATAAGCAAGTTTGGTAAAGCGGGGACTTTAACAGTCTTGGAAAATATCGATGGTGTTCAAATACAAGAACTTGTTGAAGAATATGGTTCTCCGTTATTTGTTTTATCTGAAAAGACAATAAGACAAACCTACAGAAAAGCTTTAAGAATTTTTAAAACAAGATATCCGAAGGTTCAGTTTGCCTGGTCTTATAAAACAAATTATTTAAATGCTGTTTGTTTGATCTTTCATCAAGAGGGTTCGTGGGCAGAAGTTGTTTCTGAATTTGAATACGATAAAGCAAAATCACTCGGTGTTCCAGGTTCAAAAATAATTTTCAATGGTCCGCACAAACCAGAAAGTGCCTTGATAAAAGCAATTAATGATGGTGCATTAATTCACATTGATCACTTCGATGAACTTTATAACTTAATTGAAATAACTCAAGAAATAAATAAAACAGCAAAAGTGGCTATTCGTGTAAATATGGATACTGGAATTTATCCAAAGTGGGATAGATTTGGATTGAATTATGAAAATGGTGAAGCTTATGATGCAATTAGAAGAATAATGATATCTGATAAATTGAATTTAGTTGGATTGCATTGTCATATTGGTACTTATGTACTTTCAGCAAATGCATTTAAAATTGCTGCTTCAAAATTAATGGAGCTATATAAAAGGGTTAAGTATGAATACAATCATCAATTAGAATATATTGATATTGGTGGCGGATTTGCAAGTAAAAACACGCTTCAAGCTTATTATCTTGATGCGTCAGTCGTTGTTCCAACATTTGAAGATTATGCAGATGCAATCACTAATGGAATTCTTGAACATGGGTTAAAACACGATGAACTTCCTCTTTTGATTTTAGAGACTGGAAGAGCGTTAATTGATGAAGCAGGTTATTTAATTACGAGTGTGGTTGCAAATAAACGGCTGAGCAATGGAAAACAAGCAATAATCGTTGATGCGGGAGTGAATCTCTTATTTACAAGTTTCTGGTATAAACATAGAATTTCAACAACAGAATATTATGGTGAAGTTAGAG
>JBNAWO010000032.1:0-23925 GCA_049699815.1 Ignavibacteria bacterium
TGTTGCACTTCTTTACACTTCCTTTGGCGGAGTTCGTGGGATTATCTGGGTTGATGTAATTCAATTTTTAATTTATTTAGGGGGAGCAATCTTATCAGCATTTATATTGATCAATCTAATTCCAGGAGGAATTAATCAAATTATTTCTATTGGAACTGAATTTAAAAAATTTGAAATAATCAACCTAGGATTTCAGGAAAGTTTCTCTTCATTCATTAGCAAACCTTACACATTGATTGCTGGAATAATTGGCGGCGCATTTCTTTCAATGGCTTCTCATGGAACAGATCAATTAATTGTTCAAAGACTTTTAGCAACTAAAAACTTAAAAAATGCACAAAAGGCAATTATTGGAAGCGGCGTGATAATCATCTTTCAATTTGCAATTTTCCTCTTAGTGGGAATTCTGCTCTTCGTTTATTATGGAAAATTAGATATGCGATCAGATGAAGTATTCCCTTATTTCATTATTAATGTTATTCCAACTGGGTTGAAAGGCTTAATCATTGCAGGACTTTTTGCAGCTGCACTCTCAACTCTTGCTGGTTCAATTAGTTCACTTTCATCTGCAACAGTGATGGATATCTTAGTTCCATACTTCAAAAAATTTGATGATGATAATAAAAAACTTCTTGCTTCTCGAATTATTACAGTAATCTGGGCAATTTTTTTAATCTTTGTTGCTTTCTTATTTATTGAAAGCTCAAAAGCTGTTGTTGAAATTGCTTTAAGTATTGCTTCATTTACATATGGTGGACTTCTTGGAACCTTCTTACTTGGAATTCTAAATAAAAAAGCAACTCAAGAGGATGCTCTTGCAGGTTTTGTTGCCGGAATATTTTTAATGATTACTGTTATCTCACTCAAGTTAACCGCCTGGACCTGGTATACTCTAATTGGAGTAATTGCAACTTTAATTATTGGTTCTCTCTTAGCTTCTTTACAAAAGAAATAATTTTACTTTCAGTGAGGTGAAAAAATGGCTCCAATTGATTATTTAATAATCATTCTTTATTTCATTTTTAGTTTTTTAATTGCAATTATTTACTCTAAAAGAGCTGGAAAAAATACAAGCGAGTTTTTTCTATCCGGAAGAAATCTTCCATGGTATCTTGCCGGTCTATCAATGGTTGCTACAACATTTGCTGCCGATACACCACTTGCAGTAACCGAACTCGTTGCAAAAAATGGTGTCTCAGGAAATTGGTTATGGTGGAATTTTGTCTTTGGTGGTCTACTTACAGTTTTCTTCTTTGCAAAACTATGGCGTAGAGCTGGAATTATGACTGAAGTCGAGTTCGCTGAAATTCGTTATTCTGGCAAACCAGCTAAATTCTTACGAGGATTCAGAGCCATTTACTTAGGGCTTTTTATGAACATAATTATTATGGGCTGGGTGAATAAAGCTATAGTTTCTGTATTGGTTGGAATTTTCAATCTTCCTGAAAAATCCGTCCTTATTTATGTCCTTTTAGCAATGACAATTGTCGCTATTTATTCTGCCCTCTCTGGATTGTGGGGTGTGGTCATAACTGATGCTGTTCAATTTATTATTGCAATGACAGGTTGTATTATCTTAGCCATTTATGTAATTAACTCACCAGATGTAGGTGGAATTTCTGGAATGAAATCAAAATTGCCTGATTTTGTTTTTGATTTTTTCCCGATAATTTCAAATGACAATGTTTCTTTTGGGAATGTTCTTGCATTAACTCCAGCAATGTTTTTAGCTTACATAGGTATTCAGTGGTGGGCTTCTTGGTATCCGGGCGCTGAACCAGGTGGTGGTGGTTATGTAGCTCAAAGAATGATGTCAGCAAAAAATGAAAAACATTCTCTCTTGGCAACCCTTTTCTTTCAAATTGCTCATTATGCTTTGCGTCCCTGGCCCTGGATTTTAGTTGGTCTCGGTGTATTAATCATCTATCCCGAAGTAGCTTCAACTAATCCAAAAATGGGATACATTTACGCAATTCGTGATTTTCTTCCTGCTGGTTTGAAAGGTTTACTCGTTGCTGCGTTTTTTGCTGCGTATATGTCTACAATTGCAACTCAACTTAATTGGGGAACTTCATATATCATCAATGATTTTTACAGAAGATTCCTCATTCGAGAAAAAAATGAGAAACATTATGTATTAATTTCTCGAATTGCAACTTTAGTATTAATGATTGTTTCAGTGATCGTAACTTTATTTATCGATAAAATTTCCGGTGCCTGGCAATTTATTATTGAATGTGGTGCTGGATTAGGTTTAGTTTTAATCTTACGATGGTATTGGTGGAGAATTAATGCCTGGTCTGAAATCTCAGCTATGTTTACACCATTTATTCTGTTACCAATTGTAAAAATTATAGGTATAGAATTTCCAATCTCTTTATTTTATCTGGTCGGCGGAACTACGATTGTATGGTTAATTGTAACTTTCCTGACTAAACCAACCGATGAAAAAGTTTTAGTCGAATTTTATAAAAGAGTTCATCCAGGTGGAAAACTCTGGAAACCTATTTCATCCAAATTACCCGAAATTAAGGATACTGCAAATTTCAAAATAATGTTTTTGAATTGGCTATTTGGAGTTGTACTGGTTTATTCATCTTTGTTTGTAATTGGAAGTTTAATTCTTGCAGATTATATAAAAGCAATTATCTATTTTGCTATAGCTCTTATATCAATCGCATTTATTATTAAAAATCTCTCTGATGATTTTAAGTTACTTGAATGAAATTATAATTGATATTCTTTTTAATTAAAATCAAAATGTCAGTCCAGATAAATTTTGTGAAATAACATATTGACTATTCGGAAAGATATTTTGCCTATTAAAATTCACTAATAACCTGTTAGGTTTCATATATCGATTTATCTCGGAAATATATAACTTCTTTGGATCTAAATTTAATCTATTCAAAAGGTCATATCGACACATCGGAAGGATATATAACCTGTTCGGAATGATATGTAACCACTTCGGATTTAAATATAAACTCTTCGGAAAGACATATTACTTGTGCGGAAAGATACATAACCTTTTCGGATCGAAATATAACCTCTTCGGATTGACATATTACCTCTTCGGATCGATATATGACCCCTTCGGAAAGACATATTACTTGTGCGGAAGGGTATATAACCTCTGCGGATCGATATATAACCTCTTCGTAAAATTAAATCAAAATTGCGGAAATATGTATAAATATTTCAAAGTTTAAAAAATCGTCAATTTTTAATTATTAACTTTTTGACATTAACTATTCAATGTCCAAAAGCCAATCCGATTTTTCTTAGCTGATATAAAACAAGTTATGGTGTTTTTAATAATGTATCCCAAACAGATGCAATATTTTGAGAAATGTTCAAGTCTTTTACAACCTTTAATGCCATTAAGGTTAAATGACTATTTAATTTTTCCATTTAACACAATTTCTAAAACGCTATAAATTATCCTAATCTATTTTATTTGATAAGTCATATCGAATCAATCATCAAGTTCCAAACGATAAAAACGGAATAAATTTCGCAATCACCACATAAATTAACCATAAAGCAAAGATTGTAATTAATGATTTATTCTTAGGGACAGAATAAACTCTTGCTAGACCTACTCCTACCACATATAACCACCAAAATGTAAATGGATTAATTTTCGAAAGAATGTAATTTAATGTTGTCCCTTTTTCAAGATTAAGAAATGCAGCTACACTGAAGCTATTTACTAATTTCCCCATCATTAAAGCGACTATTGAAACCAGAATCACTTCAATCATATTAATAAATAAAGATAGTCCATACACATTCAATGCATGATTGTAACTTCCCTGTCCCTTTAAAATAAAAATCCAGATTAGATAATAAATTGCAGAAAGTATAAAAGCAAAAACAAACATAAATATGGTAATGCTTATGTATTGTATTACCTGCATTGCCGGACCTGAAGTGAATTTCTCAATTTGTTCTAATTGCTCTTCTTTCTGCTGCGGAGTTATTTTCCCTTCTTTTACCAATTTATCGAGTCTTTCCTCGGTGGCTTGCCTGGTTTTTAGATCAATTTCTGACTTAATTTCTGGATTTGAAGTAAGTAAAAGAGTAGAGAGAATTGTCAAAGCTATTAATATCAATAAAGGTATGAACCAATCAATAAATTTAGGCCCAAATATTTTTACATTCTCAAAAACTTTACTCGGTTCAGTAAAAACTCCCGTTATTTTATCGGAAAATGTCATTTCTTCAACCTGAGTTGAGAGATCTTCAGAAGACTGTTGATTTTGAAGTTCTTCATTCATTAGATACACTCCTTTTTTCAAATATATGAAAATCTTGAAGTGCAAAAGTGAATAAGATTTTTTGTGAGGTTAAAAAAAATAAAAGTTCAAAGAAACACATTTATGTTTTCTTGAACTTCTCAAAAATTACATCAAGTAATTTCTAAAAATTACGACCAGATTTGCGAGGAAATAAAAAATAGAAAGGTAATCAGCAGTATAATTATAAAAAGTATAAGGTCACTGGTCGTATTCTTATGCATTGTAGAATTTGAATTCTTTCGTATCATTTTGGAACCAGTATTTTAATTAAACCATTTTCTTTGTAATGTTTTCAATCCAGAGAATATTTATTAAAGTTTTAAAAATAAAAAAGTCAGCTTCATCATTTCTGATGAAGCTGACTCCAAAAATTTTACTTAATTAAGATCATCTTCTTGGTCGAAACAAAGTTAGATGCTTCCAATCGATAGATATAAATACCACTCGGTAAATTAGATAAATCAATCGACTTAGAATATCTACCTGCACCTAACATTTCATTTTCAATTACCCTCATTACTTCCTGACCGAGCACATTGAATATTCTCAACGATGTTCTGCTATCTGCAGGCAAATCAAATCTTATAGTCGTAGCTGGATTAAATGGATTTGGATAGTTCTGATACAAGGCAAATTCTTTCGGTAATAAATCAGATGGATTTTCTACATCTGTCGTGCCCTGTACATCGAACTTAGCAAGTCTGGAATAATACGAATATGTTCCATCGCTTGCTTTAGACCTAACTCTCCAGTAATATTTTGTATTTCTAGCTAATCCCGATACATTTACATACTGATTTGTTATACCTGTTATTACCTGAGCATTGCTGAAATCAGGACTTGTAGAATATTCAAGTTCGTAAGTCAACCCTGGTGCCGGCGGTGCTGGCAGAATCCAGGAAATTGTAGGTTCGGTTGTAGGTACAACAACTTTGTCAGGACTACCAGGCCATGGTTGAACAATTATGTATGAACCTTGCTGAATTGTAAATGAAAATGTTGAAGATTGCGTATATGAACCATTAGAATAATATGCTCTTACATACCAGTAATAAGTGGCTCCGTTTGTCAAATTATTAACAGTATAATTACCACTCCAACCTGCTGGAAGATTATCTACTGTTGTAGTTACAGATGGATGAAATACATCCGATAAACTGTATGTCAATGTGAATTTAGTTATTCCAAGAGCTGAACCAACCACATACCAGCTGAAGTTAACATCATCATCCTGAATTGTAGAATTATTAGAAGGATAAGAAAGTTCGACAGTTGTTGCTGATGGTCCTCCAACCATTACAAAATGTCCCTGACCTGCTGAATTGAAGGTGGTTGTCCCTTGGGCATATACTGCCCAGTAGTATGTTTCACCATACAATAACCCACCTGGAACATCTGTTGCAATTTCTTTTGATGTTGTATTATAGCCAGATACTGTATATTGTCCACCATCTGCATCATTTGGAGCAGGATTGTAAGTTAACCAATTTGCAGGTGGAGATGAACGTTTATATTTTACTACATAACCAGTAATTCCAAGTGGAGAGCCTTCAAGATACCAGCTAAGATATGGTGTATTATCGTAAACCACAGTTCCACCAGTTGGCCAATTTGCAACTGCGTAACTGGCTGTTGTTCCACCTGCTACTACAAATGATTCAATTGATGACCATCCTGAAGTTTGACCTAACGAATTTCTTGATCTTACTCTCCATTGTACAGTATTACCAGGTGTTAATCCGCTTAATTGATAATATTGCACAGAAATATTGGTTGCTTCGGGAGTTCCATCTGGTGCACCACCATTTGAATAGTCGATGTCATAGGTTAAACCAGTTGAATATGGATTTAAATACCATGTTAGGATTGGACTGGTTGTATAAACTGTTATTCCACCAGTAGGCCAGTTAGGAGTTGGAACTACCAGTGTTCCAGGTCCATTATTAACAAACGATACAACTGAAGACCAATTTGAAAATGCTTGTGGATCGTAATTTATAATCCCATCAACCAATAAATCAATTATTTGAGAATATGATCTAACCTGCCAGTAATAAGTCTGACCAGGTGTTAATGCTGGTAATGTTAAATATTTATTGCTTGAAAAAGGTCCACTTGCCGGATAATTTGTTGCATCTGGTCCATTTAACATCCCCGAACCATCAACCGAACTCGATGTACTATATCTAACCTGATAACCCAAGCCTGTTCCGCTGGTTGATAAAACCCAGCTTAATTGTGGAGTATTTGTATATACGGCAACTCCACCTGTTGGATAGTTAGGAACTGGAACTTCGAGTGTACCTTCACCATAAACAACAAAACTGGCAGTACTTGACCAAGCAGTATAATTACCAGAGTAATTTGCTCTAACTCGCCAGTAATAAGTCGCACCAGGCCAGAGATTAGAAGTAAATTGATAATATTTATTTGTGATTCCTACTACTTCTGGTGTTCCGTCAGGTGTTGAAGGGTCTTTTGCATAATCAATCTCATAAGTTAATCCCTGATCAAAGCCATAAACAATCCAGCTTAATTGTGGCTGATTTGTATAAACATAAACTCCACCAGTTGGCCAGTTAGGAACTACTGAAACAGTTGTTCCTCCTTCAGTTACAAAATATTTATATGTTGTTGGTGAAGGATAATGTACATATTCACCCGTTGCGGTTCTCTTGATTAACACTCTCCAGTAATAAGTTTTGCCAAGCGTTAGTCCTGATATCGTGGTATTATATGAACTATTCGATGTGCCTGTAACTGCTACACTCGTTGCACCACTCCAGTCTGTTTCTGTAGTAGGAGCTGAACTTAATTGCTTATATTGTACTTCAAAAGTTAGACCAACAGCAGAATGCCCTAATGACCAACCAAGTAATACTGATGTAGATTGAATTTGTTGTCCATTACTGGGTGTATGTTGATCAACTGTAAATCCAGGAGCAACTGTAAAATGCCAGATAGTTGAAAAATATTCAGTTCCATTATTGTCTATTGCAGAGACCTTCCACCAATATTTTTGACCATTATTTAGTGGAAAGTTTGGTATCGTTGCATCAAATGTCTTGGAAGTATTTGTGCCCTGATTGGCTGCATAAATTGGTGTTCCAAAATCGTTTGCATCATCAACATAAAGTTTATACGAAACTGCTCCAGTTACTGTGGACCATTGTAAAGTTGGTAATACGGATACTCCTGTTAAACCATTAACCGGAGAATTAAGCGTTGGTCCTGGTAAAGTCATTGTAAATGAAAAATTAGCTGCTGTAGTTTGTGTTTCTCCACTATTATCACCAGAAGTAACCATAGCATCTACTTTCCAATGATAAGTTCCTGCTTTAGGAATTGCAATTGTTGTTGTTAAAACACCACTAACAGTTGAAGTTTGAACATCTTGAGTATAGAAAGGATCGCTCGCTACCGTGACTGTAAAATCAACATTTGAATAATTTCCATTCATAGTCCAGGTAAAAGTCACAGGAGATATATAAGTAAATGATGAGCCATTAGCAGGTGAACTTTGTACTGGAACTGCTAAAACAGTTGTAAAATGATAAGTATGCCAGGATCCGTCAGTACCTGAGCCATCAATGTCGGTATCCCGAACTCGCCAGTAATAAACTGTATTATTTTGCAATCCTGAAATATTCAGGAATGTATTAACAGTATTGTAGTCAGAAAAATCGATCGAACCAAATGCTGGATCATCATCAAATTCAACATCGTAGGGACCATTTCCACCACCATCATCAAAATCTGTCCAGGTAATTTGATTTGTAGTAATTGGGACAAGCGTTGCAGCATTTGTTGGATTAACTGGTGTTTGTGCAAAAAGTCCCTGTGCTAATATTATAATTAGCACAAAGAAAACGAATAAAACGAAAGAAATGGATAATCTTTTCATAATTCCCTCACTAATAAATTTTTGAAAAACTTAATAAAGAAATATTTGCCCTTATTAGTTTCAGGTTTTAGACTAAAACCTACAAAGGCTTTTTGATTTTTGAAAAATACATTCATTTTTCAACTCCATATTTTAGATGAAGCGAAAAATAAAATGGAGACAATTACAATGATTGATAGAAATAAATAGTCTCCAACTGAATTTGTTCTCTGACGAGGTTGTCTATTTTTTGTCATCTTATCACCCTTTTTATTGGTTTAAATTAAGTTAATTAGTTATTTTTTAATCTTTTATAACTAAGTAACTACTCCCTTCCCGCAAATGCATTATAGAACCATAAATCAAAGTTGGAGAAAAATAAAGTCCAACGATGCATTTAAATTTTAATTCTATATAAATATAGAAACATAATGACCTAAATGCAATTTTTTTTTGTAAGAAATGGGAGTAATTTTTTTCGGAAATGACTTACATTGTTAGTTCAGAAATTTAATTACTTCTTTATTAAAAGTATCTGCCATTTCAAATTGAAGGAAATGTCCACAATTTTCTATTAAAACTAATCTACAATTTTTTATTTTTTTACTGGCCTCTTTTGCTAAAAATTCTGTGGTAGTTGGATGAAGTATTTTGTTGGGGAAAAATGCATCTTCTTTACCGAAAAATAAAAGAACAGGTTGTTTGATTAAATGCAAAAAATTATAAACAGGTTTTTTTAACATATCTTGAAATGCACTTGAAACAGTCAAACAATAAAAATCGAAATCTGCACTTTTTGAAAGCTCAATTCTTTCATCAATCATAAATTGAGCCTCTTTCGGGAAATTGTAAAAATTTAGTCTAACATTAAATTCTATCTGAGCAGGGGTCATATTTTTTATTGCATCCAAAGTAAAATAACTCTGGTTTCGTTTGATTTCATCAGGAGTAAATATCTCTAAACCAGCAGGTGCAATCAAAATCAATTTATCAATCAAATCAGGATAATTAATGGCAGTCAGAATTGAAATCTGACCGCCCATCGAATGACCACATACTATCACATTTTTAAGATCCATTGCTTCAATGAATTTTTTGATAACAGCAGAAAAAAACATCATAGTGGATGGAAAATCTCCTTTTGAAGAAGTTCCATAACTTGGTAGGTCGATTGCGATTACTCGTTTATTTTGACTTAGCTCGTCAATATTTTTTAAAAAAGCCTTTTTATTGCTACCCAGTCCGTGTATACACAAAACTGTCTTGTCTGAAATTCCTTTATCGAAGCAAGAGATTTCAATTCCTGTTTCTAATATCACTTTATATTCTTTCATTTTGATAAGAAATTAAGTACAACTTGATTGAACTCTTCTGGCTTTTCCATCATAATCATATGACCACAGTTTTTAATTTCATGTATAACAGAGTTTTTTATTTTTTTCTGTCCCATTTTAAATACATCGGCTGTAAAACCTGGATGAAGATACGGATTTGGTATTAGTCCATCTTTTTCACCATAAATTATTAAAGTAGGTACATCGATCATAGTTAACTTATCAGAAGTTGGTTCATCAATCATACCAGCGACAGAACGAGTAACTGCTCTTGCAAAGAGGTCGAAATCTTTAGCCTTTGCCATCCGAACTCTTTCTTCTACCATCCATTCTAATTCTTGACGCCAGTCATAGAAATTATTTGAAAGATTTCTTCTTACACCCTCTTCATTTGTGCTTTTTACACTACTTATTGTTACAACGCCTTTCAACCATTCACCTTCACCACGATTGAATTTTTCAATTCCTGCGGGTGAAGCAAGTATAAGTTTTTTCACTCTATCTGGATAGAGAATCGAGAACCAGATTCCAATTTGTCCACCCATTGAATGCCCGACAAAATTTACTTTATCAATTTGGAGTTCATCAAGTAACTGCTTTAATGTCTCTGCAAAAAAAGTCATTTTATAAGAATAATTTCCTTTTTCAGATTTACCATATCCTGGTAAATCAACAACAATTACTCTAAAATTTTTTGCTAAATCAAGAATATTGTATCTCCAAAAACCGGCATTACTCGCAAGTCCATGAACAAGCAAAACAACTTCTCCATTGCCCTCATCAATGTAAGCTAGTTTTGGAGTGGATTTGGAATACTTTACATCAAATCCATAATTTATTTCTGAAAATTCAAGTGGAGGCATATTAGTATAAAGGAAGCCTGATGAACACGAAGAAAAAATAAAAATCATAAAAATTATAAATGAAACAAATAATCTCTTTTTCATATTACCTCCTAAAACATAAGCCAGTTTAATGTTGAAAAGATCACGAATGGATTTTTTGGTCGTGCTTGAAAATATGTCACATTAGGTGAATTATAAAAATCACCTAAAAAGAGATAAGATGCACTTAATGTCCAGCTCAAGAAAACTTTCAGATTGTATCTCAACTCAATATTAATTTCGTTTCCAATCAACGGTCCACCACCATTAGGAGTTACATTTGATACAGCAGAGGCAAATCCCAGTTTTCCATTAAACCGATTAGGAATAAAATCTTTTGATAAGTTTAAGAAGAAAGCAGTGACTCCAAATCCCATATTTGAAATATCGTGAACGGCAGAATAATACCTATTTACAACTTGTGGATCGGGAAAAAGGAGATAAGCGCGATGAGTACTGTAAATACCGACTGGTGAACCATAAACATTCCCTGTAATTACAGAATTTACTTTTCCATCTTGAGCGTTATTTTGATCACCGGTAGAAAAAAGAATTTCAAAGCTTACTTTATCATTAGCGGTCATCCCGTATTTAAACGAAACCATTGCATTTGCTGCTAAACTGAAAACGCTGGCAGCTCTATAAGATTTGTTCTCAAAAACCGAATCAATTCTTCCAAGATTTGTCATAACAAAAGCATCATACCACCATCTTCCCATAAGAAAATCACGATTGTAAGATAGATGTCCTCCGAGCCAGAAAAGATCAGCATTATAAATTTGTGTTTCGCCAGGCAATTTCAATCGAAATGCACCATTATATTCAGCAAGAGCAGAGTTTAATCCCTGACCAAGCACAGAAATTCCGCCTGCGCTTTTTGCTCGATCGTAAACATACCATAAATCAGCACCGACTTCAAGCAGAGGTTTTATACGAGATTCAATATCAAACATCCATAAAACAACATCATCATCTTTTCTGATTTCATTTTCCCATAGTTGAAACATTCCTAAACGTGCTTTAGTGGTCGGATTTAAATTGAAGAATGAATTAATTCCAACAGCCTGAGTTCCCCAATAAGAAAGTTTGTATGAACTCGTTTGAAAAGTTTGAAGTGTATTTACATTTGGATCACGAACGTTATCAAAGAGTCTTTGAAGTCCAATTACAACATTCCAATTTTCAGAAGGTTTTATTTCAACATTTGCCATTAAGGTTTGAAGATTGATCTGACCAGCGTTAATTGCACCGCCACGATTATTTCCAACTCCGTAAGCTTGATCACCCCAGGTATAATCAATTTTGAATAACGAACGAAAAGTTGCATAGCCATCTAAAATTTTAGGTTGATATACAAAAAATGGAACAAACCTCTGTTCAAAATAAATACAAGTCTGAGGAACTGTATTAGTCGAATTCTGTCCGAACAGTCTACCAATTACCTGGCCTTGAAGAATATCATTTGTTGGAGAAATGTTGGATGCTGTCATCCTTGTAAAAGAATAACCAATGAATTGAAACTCTCGAATGGGGGCATCGTCTTTAAAATCATTCTGTGCAAATAATAAGATATTTGAAAGAAATAATATTATAATAATTTTTTTCATAATGACCTCACTTTCGATTTATGCGAGGAGTTTTTCAAAATTTAATTGCTAAGATTACTTCAATTAAACAAATTATAATTAAAAATAAAATGTCAGCCTAAAAGCCTTAGGCTGACATATTGTATTTTAATGTAACGAACTGCTAATCAAAAGACACCGAACAAAGATTTATTGTTTTACAAAAACCTGAACCCAAGTTGGACCCAGAGCAATTCCATTATATTTTGTGCTTCCAAAACCTTCCTGAACAGTAGGTGGAGTGAAACCTTGAATTGGTGGATTGACCTGAATGACTTCGTAAGTCATGGTATTACCTTTAATTTGGTAGATCCCCTGTGATTGAAGTGCAACTGGAGTTTGTTGATTTAATGAAATTGGGTGAATTAAAGTGTCGGTTACTCCAGCTGATTGATATGTTCCGGTATAAGTTACCGATACATTATTACTATCGGTGGCAACAACTGTGTAGGTTTTGTTTTCGTTAAAAGTTGCAACAATTTTTTTGGTTTTGAGAGTCATTCTTAACCCGATTGCAACATTATTGCCCTCTGAGACCCAGGTTCCAACTATTGCGTCTTTTGAAGTTGTAGGTCCCGATGAACTTTCTTCTTTTTTGCATGCGATAAAAAGAAGATTTAAAGAAAGAATTGATGCAAAGAGTAGTTTTTTCATATCTACCTCCGTTTATTTTTGTTTGTTAATTGATTTTAAGTGAATTTGAAGTAGAGCTTTTCTGTCAATTTTCCCAGTCTCATTCTTGGGTATTTCTTCAACAATTTCAAAGTATTTAGGAATTTTATATCGTGCCAGATTTCCTTCACAATATTTTTTAAGTTCTTCAGGTGTAATAAAGGTGTTTTCTTTTAATTTTATGAATGCTTTACCCACTTCGCCCCATTTTTCATCTGGAATGCCAATCACCGCAACTTCTTGAATCATTGGATTGGTATATAAAAATTTTTCAATTTCGGCGGGGTAAACATTTTCTCCACCAGAGATAAACATATTCTTCTTTCTATCAACTACATAAAGAAAACCTTCTTCATCTTCACGAACAAGATCACCGGTATAAAACCAGCCATTTTTTACACTCTCTCTTGTTGCATTTGGATTATTCCAATATCCTGGGGTAACTGAAGGACCTTTAAGTATAAATTCTCCAACTTCTCCTTGTTTCACTTCATTACCATTATCATCAACTATTTTATATTTCAGATAAAAATTGACTTTCCCAATTGAGCCCATTTTTCTAACCGCATCATCTTGATGGAGCGAGGTAACACTTGGACCGACTTCTGTCAATCCATAACCTTGACGAACTGGAACACCTTTTTTATGCCAGATTTCAATTAATGGTAATGGCATAGGTTCACCACCAATTATAAAATACTTCACTAATGATAAATCAACTTTTTCAAAGTTTGTTGATTGAGCCATCATTGATAACATTGTTGGAACCGCCATAAACATTGTTGCTTTTTCTTCTTCAAGCAATCTCAAAACAATATCTGGATCGAATTTCTTCATCAGGCAGACATAGGCACCGTGATGTAAGAAAGGAGTTAGGATCACATTCCACCCGCCTGTATGAAACATTGGAGTGCAACTCACTGAACAATCGTTCGAAGTGATGTCTAATCTTAAAGCGGTATTAATACTATTCCAGAAAAGCATTTTGTGAGTATAAAGCGCACCTTTGGGTACTCCAGTCGTTCCACTTGTGTAAAGAATAAAAATAGGATGATCTTCATTAAAGCTTTCAATAGACTCAAAAAAATTGTTTTTATCTTTTTCCTCGTCAACAATTTTTTGTAATTCTTCAAGACTCATCTTATGAGTAATTTTTTTGAATGAGACCAAGCTCGAAACATCTTCAAAATATTTTCTCTCTATCACAATTAATTGGGCTTCTGAATCATTTAATTGATATTCAATTTCTCTTGGGGCAAGTCGGTAATTCAGTGGAACAAGAATCAATCCTGTCTTCTGCGCAATTGAGAAAAGAACAATATGTTCAATAGAATTTTCAGCAATTATTGCAACTCGGTCTCCAGTTTTCAATTGCAAATCATTAAAAAAATAATTTGAGAGAAAATTTGCAATATTATTCAATTGATAATAAGTTAATTTTCTACCTGTTTCAAACTCTTTAACAGCAAATTTATCCTTATGGTAAACTGCCCACTTAGAAATCCAATCATAAGGTATCATTTTTTTATCCTCGAAAAAATTGTTGTTATCAGAACAAAAGCTCCACTAAATATTAAAGCAAATGCTGCAGTTACACCAGGATTGTTATGATACTTTGTAATTTCTAGGTAATAAAATCCAAAATGAGTTATAAGAGCAATTAAACTAGCAAAGAATACAGAGTATTTTGAAATTCTTGATTTATATAAACCCAGCATTATTGGCCAAAAAGTAGTAACAAATAAACCATAGACACCATTCTGTGCAAAAATTGCGACTGAGAGATTTGGATGATAAATCTGATTGATTGAAAGAAAATAAATTACAACTGCGAGTGCAATTAAAAATAACTTCGAAGAAATCAGAAGGACATTTTTTAATTTATTTTCATTTAAATCAGATTTTACTTTTACTAAAATTTCTTTAAGAATATTGACAGAGAAAATTGAAGATAAAGACACAAGAATATTATCCAGAGTAGAAAATCCTGCCGATAAAATTCCAAGAGTTACAATTGCCATAAGTATTGGAGGAAATACAAAATTTATGTATTTCGAAATAGCTTGATCAGGTTTAAGAATTTCATTACCAAGGGCAACTCGAGCATAAAGTCCAGTAAATAAAACAAAAAAGAAAAGAGAGCTTACTATAATTACTGACACAAGATACTTGCTCAAATCTTTTTCTGACTTTAAGTAAAGTGCTTTAGCGATTATATGAGGTTGACAGATTATTGCAACACCTATTAAAAAATTAGCAATAAAAACTTCGAATAAATCTCTAAAGAGTAAACTTTGTGGATTAACAAAACTGATAAGATTTGGATTAATATTTCTTAATTCATCGAATAACTTAATTGGATTAAGATTGAGAAAAACTGGACCTGAAATTAAGAACAAAATTGCGGTCACAATCATAAAGAAAGATTGAAAGGCATTTGAAAACAAGAGCACATTGACTCCACCTCCAAAGAATAAATAAGTCACTGAAAAAAGCAAAACAAGAATCAGCACAAGCTCATAAGATGCGTTAAAATAATTCGCAAGAACGATTGTAATTCCAACTGCAATTAACACAGCAAAGGTGATTTGTAAAAGTGAAATCAAAGCATAAAAAATTGTAAATAATTTATTTTGATATCGTTCGCCGATCCATTGTGGAACGGTTAGAACTTTTGTTTGTTCACCGAATCTTAAAAAACTTTTAGACATCACAATTAAGGCAATATAAATTCCAAGTGGTGCTGCTATCCCATAACCGAGAAAACCAGAAAATCCGTACAGATAAATCAATCTAGGATTGATAACAAAAGTTGCTGCACTCGTCATTCCTACTGCAAGGGATAAACCAACAACCACTGGACTAACAGTTTTACTACCAATTGAAAAACTTTCAATTGATTGTTTTTTTCTTTTTCCTAAAACTGTCAGGATGAAAATTCCAATAACATAAAACAGAACAGAAAGAAAAAGATAGATGTTTTTCATTACTCATCCTCTTATAATCTGAATAATGCCGATGCAAATGCAAGTCCGCCGCCAGAACCAATAAAGATGGCAATCTGGTTTTTTCTTATCTTTCTTAATTTATAAGCATCATCCAAAGCCATTGGAATACAAGCAGAACCAGTATAAGCATACTTATCCATTATGGTGTGAGCTCTTTCAAATGGAACATTCAAGTTCTCCATCGTTTCCTTAATCGAATTGATATTGATTTGTGTAAAGAAGAAATGATCAATATCAAGCGGAGCAATTTGGAATTCTGAGCAGATGTTTTTGACCATTTGTGTCCAGGTTGTTGGATTTATTTCTTTCGGAAATTTTTTAACGAACTTCAAAAGATGATCTTTTCTTTTAATTACTTCATAATTAACAGGTTGATGAGTTCCACCAGCATAAATTCCCATCCAATCATGATATTGCCCCTGAGAAATTAGATGGGAAGTTAGATAACCACGATTAGTAAATTCTTCAGCCGAAAGAATGACAGCACCGGCACCATCAGCAAAAAGTGTAACTGTTTTTTTGTCAGATAAATCTAAATATTTACTCATTGCATAAGCACCAATTACAAGTACATTTTTATATTTTTCATCTGCAATAATGAACTTGCTTCCTATCTTTAATGCTGTAACAAATCCAGCACAAGCAGTATTTACATCAAACGTTCCAGCGTTAATTGCGTTCAATCTATATTGAACGACAGAAGCAGTCGATGGAGAAATATATTCGGGTGTATCCGTTGCAACAATTATCAAATCAATTTGTTCAGGGGAGATTTGAGCATCTTGAAGTGCAATTTTAGCAGCTTGAACACAAAGATCAGCTGTCGATTGATTATCATCGCACCATCTTCTTTCTTTAATGGTTAAATTTTCTTGTAGCCAGGTATCAACATCTTCACCAAGCAAATCATTAAAAAACTTATTTGTTAATACTTTTTCGGGGGCATAGGCACCAATCCCTTTAATTACAGCATTTCGATTTTTGATTTCAAAAATTTTATTTGATTTATTAATCAAATCGTAATCCCTCCATCAACGCTTAATACAGCACCATTGATAAAATCTGCTTCTTCAGAAGCAAGGAATAGATAAGCATTTGCAATGTCTTCAGGTTTTCCGAGTCTACCAAGAGGAGTTTTCTCCTTCATCATTTGAAGGATTTTTTCTGGCATCATTTGAACCATTTCTGTTTCAATAAAACCAGGAGCAACGGCATTAACATTAATTCCTTTTCTTCCTAATTCTCTTGCCCAGACTTTTGTAAGCCCAATGATTCCTGATTTAGTAGCTACATAATTTGACTGTCCAAAATTTCCATATAAGGCAACTACTGATGAAGTATTGATTATTTTTCCTTTTCCTTTTTCAATCATAAATGGAGCGATTGCTTTAGTGCAATTAAAAACACCAGTAAGATTGACATCTAAAACTTGTTGCCATTGTTCCTCTGTCATTTTAAGTAGAGTTGCATCTCTGGTAATTCCAGCGTTATTAATTAAAATGTCGATTTGATTAAGTTCATTAATTATTTGTTTGGTTGCATCTTCGACACTTTGAAAATTTGTCACATTTACTTTCTGAAATTTGCAGAAGTACCCTTTTTGATTTAATTCTTTTTCAAGATTCAGGCCTTCATCTTCACGCAAATCCCAGATAACAACTTTAGCCCCCTCTTGACAAAACTTTACAACCGCTGATTTACCAATCCCCCGTGCACCTCCAGTAATCACTGCAACTTTGTCTTTAAGTTTCATAGCTTACTTTTTTTATGTTTGAAAATATTAAAACAATGTTTAAAAAATTTAAGACCTGTATTTAAGTTTTATTTTATTCCACTTATCGAGAAAAGCTTGATAATTTTCTACCATTATAGTATAAAACTCATCCATTTCGTCGAGTCGTTTTAAGATTTCACCAATTGCTTCGTGATCAGATTTTTTTGCTTTACTCTTGAGTTCGACAGCAAGCTTTTTGTTTTTCTTAATCAATTCAAAATTATTTCGAAATGCATTTTCAAAAATGTCAGGATGAGCTTCGTAATAATCTTTTCTGCTTCCAGGTACCCATACTTTCCTTAATAAGTTCTTATCCCTCAATCTCCTAATAATCTGACTTACTGGTCCTTTACTTCTTTTAAGTTGCTTACAAACATCATCCAGTGAAAGAGGTTGGTGAGAGAAAATCATTAATGCAACGATGTGCCCCATTAACTTGCTTAATCCAAAAGCTTTGTAAGCTTCACCAAAGCTCTGGATTATTTCTCGTTTAACTTTTTCATCTAAATTTAATGTTTTCATTTTTTCAAACGTTTGATTTTGTTAAAACTTATAAAAATAATTTTTTATTTTCAAGTGGTCTAATCAAATTAATTTGCAATCTATAAATCATTTAAAAAGTATAGTGAGTTGACAAGCTTAAAACTTTTTTCTAATTAGAAATTGAAAAATTAATTTATGGAGGTTCAGATGCAGCACTTTGGATTTATAATAAATGGAAATATAGTTTTAACCTCAAAGCAGTATAATGTAAAGAACAAGTCGACTCATCAAGTTTTTGCAACTTGTTCTCTCGCATTTGAAAATGATATCGAAAATGCAATTGAATCGGCAACCAAAGCTTTTGAAGTGACAAGGAAACTACCAGCTTATCGTCGCAAAGAAATTCTTTCAAAAATTGCATCTGAAATTCTACGGCAAAAAGAAGAACTTTCACAATTGATTTCAATTGAAACTGGTAAACCTATCAAACTCTCGAGAATTGAAGTCGATAGAGCTGTCAACACTTTTCAGTTTGCTGCTGAAGAAGTCGATAAAATTTATGGTGAAGTTCTCACTTTAGATGTAACAGCACAGTCAGAAAATCGATTTGGAATAACAAAAAGATTTCCAATTGGACCTGTACTTGCAATTACTCCCTTCAACTTCCCAATTAATCTCGCAGCTCACAAAATTGCTCCAGCCATTGCTGCCGGGAATACGATAATCTTTAAACCAGCAACATCAGCAATGTTGACAGGAACAAAACTTACTTCAATTATAAACGAAGTTTCTGGGATATCAGGATTGATCAATTCAATTAACTGTTCTGGCTCTATGATTGAAAAATTTTTGAGTGATGAGAGAATCAAAAAAGTTAGTTTTACCGGAAGTTGTGAAGTGGGTTGGCGCATTAAACAACTTGCAACAAAACAAAAAGTCACTCTTGAATTAGGAGGTAATGCAGGTGTAATGGTCGATAAAGATGCAGAGCTTTCTTTTGCTATTCCAAGACTTGTCTCAGGTTCATTTGCCCATTCAGGACAGATTTGCATTTCCGTTCAACGTATATTCGTTCATAAAGAAATCTTTGATGAATTTTTAAATGACTTTGTAGAAGAAACTTCAAAGGTAAAATGTGGTGATCCCCTTGATGAAAATGTAATCGTAGGTCCAATGATCACCGAAAACGACGCAAAAAGAATTGAAGAATGGGTAAAGGAAGCTCAGGCTAATGGAGCCAGAGTATTAATTGGTGGGAAAAGAAAAGGCGAATTCTACAAACCAACAGTTTTGACAAATACAAAACCAGAAATGAAAGTAAACGCACTTGAAGCATTTGCTCCAATCGTTACAATCGAGCCTGTTGATTCATTTGAAGAAGGTATAAATCAAATTAATAATTCAAGATATGGACTGCAGGCAGGTGTTTTCACTAATAATCTAAAGAATGCACTTTATGCAATGGATAATCTTCATACAGGTGGAGTAATGATAAATGATTATCCTACTTTTAGAGTGGACAATATGCCTTATGGTGGAGTAAAAGACAGTGGAATTGGTCGCGAAGGATTAAAATATGCAATTGAAGATATGACCGAATTAAAACTTATTGTATTCAACAAACTCTAGAATATGTAGAGAAACTAAAATAACAATAAATTAAAAAGAGAAGAGAAGTTTTAAAAAATTTTGACTAAAAATTTCAACTTCAAACAATTCAACTCAAAATAATTTAAGAGAAAACTTTTTAATGCTTCTGCTCTTGTGAAAAAACTGTAATCAATGCATTTAACAAATCTGCTCTTCGCACAGGTTTAGGGATAAAAATTACACCCATCTCTTCCATTTGTTCTTTTAATCCACTTAATATATCTGCGGAAGTTGTTACAATCTTTAAGTTTTGAAGTTTTTCACGTTTTTTAATTTCTTTTATTACATCCATTCCTGGAATATCCGGTAGTCTTAAATCGAGAACAATCCCATCATATTCTTCAGTTATTAATTTATTCAAAGCAAGTTTGCCAGAAAAAACAGTTTCAACTTCACATTCAGCAAGCATTAACTTGAAAAGTTTATGATTGTACTCTTGATCATCCACAACAAGAATCCTTTTACCCTTAATAATAGATAAGTCTTTTGGAATTTGAACAATTTCAGCTTCTTCAATTTGTTCAGTTCTTGATGCGGGATAAGTAAATGTCACGGTTGTTCCAACATTCTTCTTACTTTCAATTTTAATATCGCCTTTCCAGAGATTTATTATTTCTTTTGAAATTGCAAGCCCAAGTCCTGAGCCTCCATATTTCTGAGAAATCTCCGGTGCTTGCTCGAATGGTATGAAAAGTTTATTTAATTCCTCCTGCGTCATTCCAATTCCGGTATCGCTTATCTTAAAAATTAATACTCCATTGTTATAGCGAACATCAACTGAAATCAAACCTTCTTCAGTAAATTTTACTGCATTATCTAAAATGTTCAATAAAACTCTTTGTAAATTATGAGCATCAATTAAAAAGTAAGCATCGGGCTCGATATTCGAATTATAGTCTAAAGCAACTTTCTTCCCAATCATCTTAACTTCAATCATTGAAAGGACTGATTTCATTAAAGCGATAAGGTTATAGGGCTTCTCAATGATTTTAATTTTGCTCGCTTCTGCCTTAGAAAGGTCAAGAATATCATTTAAGACTTTCAGCAAATGTTCAGCACTTTTCTGGATGTAAGTTAGAAATTCTTTCAGGTCACCATCAACATCCATACTAATAAGAATATCAACATAACCCAGAATAATATTGATCGGTGAACGAAGTTCATGGGACATATTGGCCATAAATCTTGATTTTGTCGCAGCAACTAAATCTTTTTGTTTTACAGTTTCTTCAAGTGACTTTATATAATCTTTTTCTTTTGAAACATCCAGAAAAGCAATCAAATAACAAGGTCTTCGATGATATGTGATTTCTGCAGGATAAAGATTTGTCCACAATTTTATTTTATCGTGGTAGCGTTGCATTTTAACCATATAAGGCATACCATCGACTGAAAAACCTTCGGAAAAAATTTTTTCTAAAAGACTTACACTTTCCGCGTCAATCAAGTCCCAAATTTTTCTGCCTAAATTTTCGCTGCTTGAAATTTGAAGCAGTTCCATCCCCTTCCTATTTGTAAAAAGAATATCAAAAGTTTCTTTATCGATTATCAGCAAACCAATATTTACATTTTCAAGAATTTCAGTATGAAGATTTTGTAGTTGATTAAATTTTTCCTGAAAATTTTTTTCTTCTGTAATGTTTCTAACAACTAATAAAAATAATGGATTTTTTTTACCCTTTTGTTTGATTGGATATAATGAAAGATTTGTAAAGATTTCTGTTCCGTTCTTTGTCAATAAGAAAGTTTCATAATCAATTAAAGACTTTTCAGATAGGATTGCTCTGACGAGTGCATTCTTATTTTTCTCATACTCAGAAATCAAAGCACCGATGTGTTTGTTTAAAATACTTTTATTTGAAAACCCAAAGATAGAAGTTGCTGCGCCTCCCCAGAATTCTATTAATCCCCGGTTGTTTACAAGGATAAAAGCCTCATTAGAATAATTAAGAAAAGATTTAATTAATGAATCTTCTTTGACGATTTTTTGTTTAGATGTTGATTTAGCTTTTTTCTTTAGATCTTTCATTGTCATTTACCAATTGATTCTCTTTTTAAAATAAGAAATTTTGCATCCAGAGTATAATATTAATTTTTCTGATTTCTCAGTTTTAGTTATTTTTGGAGTAGAAATATGGAAACAAAAATTAAAAATCTCACCATCATAAAGACCACCAATCCTAAAAGAATTCCCAAAGTTAATGAATTAGGATTTGGAAAATTTTTTACGGATCATATTTTCATAATGGATTATGATCCAGAACATGGCTGGCACAATCCAACAATTCAACCTTATGACTCACTTCCAATTGAGCCGGGAAATATAACATTTCATTATGGCCAAACTGTCTTTGATGGATTAAAATGCTATTACGGTGTTGACGGTAAAATCAGATTTTTTAGAGTTAAAAATTATCTAAAAAGATTTAATAACTCTGCTCGAGAGATGGTCATCCCACAATTTAATGAGGAAGAATTACTCGAATACCTTACTGAATTAATTTTAATTGATAAAGACTGGGTACCAAAAGAATTAGGAACATCACTTTATATTAGACCATTAATCGTTGCAATGGATAATGCACTTGGAGTTCGAAGTTCATATACTTATAAAATGTTTATTATGCTAAGTCCAGTCGGTTCTTATTACGCTGAAGGATTTAATCCTGTTAAAATCTTAGTAGAGGAGACATATTCGAGAACTGCACCGGGTGGCTTGGGTTCTTGTAAGACAGCTGCTAACTATGCAGCAAGTTTATTTGGAGCTGAACTCGCAAAGAAAAAAGGTTTCACACAAGTTTTATGGTTAGATGCCTGCCAGAAAAAATATGTGGAAGAAGTCGGAACAATGAATATATTCTTTAGAATTGATGATGATTTAATTACTCCCCCGCTTGAAGGAACTATACTTCCAGGAATCACACGAGATAGTATAATTCAAATAGCGAAAAAAGAAAATATTCGTTTGTGCGAAAGAAAAATTTCAATTGACGAAGTCATTCAAGCTCATAAAGATGGAAGATTGAAAGAAGTTTTTGGCTCAGGAACTGCTGCGGTTATTTCTCCGGTCGGTTTGTTGAGTTACAAAGGCGTCGAATATATTATTAATGATTTCAAAGTTGGTGAGTGGAGTCAATATTTCTATGATTTAATTACCTCCTGGTATTATGGTATAGCAGAAGATCCATTTGGCTGGACGACAATAATTAAAGACTAAATTTGGCTGGTATTCTATACATTGTAGCAACACATATTGGTAACTTTGATGATCTAACTTTCAGAGCAAAAAGAATTATCAAAGAGTGTGATATAATAATTTGCGAAGAAGCAAAACCCGCAAAGCAATTATTAAAAAAACTCAATCTATTTAAAGACATAATTCTACTAAACGAACACACCGAAAAAGAAATTTCTCCAATTATTGTTGAAGAGTTAAAACGAGGAAAAAATTGTTGTTTAATTTCAGATGCCGGGACACCAATTTTTTCAGATCCAGGGAACTATCTAATTGAACTAACTCTCCTTCACAACATATCTATCTCAATTGTACCTGGTCCGGATTCTTTAATACCATCACTTATTGTTTCAGGATTCGATATCAGTAAATTCTACTTTGCCGGCTGGTTATCTCCAAAATCTGAAGAAAGAAAAAATGAATTGAAAAGATTGAAAGATATTAAAGAAACAATAGCGATTATGGAAACACCTTATAGGTTAAAACAATTATTAGCAGATGTGATTGATGTGTTTGGCGAAAAAATCAGAATTTCAATTGCTTGTGACCTCACAACCCCTGATGAAAAAATAATAAGAGATAAAGCATCCGAAGTATATAAAAAAATTTTAGAAGAAAATCTTAAGTGTGAGTTTGTTTTGGTTATTGATAATAAAAAAGAGAAGGGAGCTGATTAAACCCCCTTCAAACCTAGAGCATCTTTTACTTTTTCCATTAAAGATTGATATGAAACAGGCGAAGTAACAAAATAATTTGCACCAAGTTGAAAACACAATTCAACTACTTCTTTGTCATTCAAAGCAGAGGCTACAATTACTTTTGTTTTATCGTTTTTAGGATTAGAACGAATTGTTTTTAAAACATCAAATCCACTAACTTCAGGCATCATTAGATCAAGTATTACAAGATCGTATGTTTTCTCAGCAATCTTTGCTTTTGCTTCCTTTCCATTTGAAGCTGTTTCAGCGTCTAAACCAGCCCGCTTTAAATAGTGTAAATGCATTTTAACCACCAAAGGGTTATCATCTACAATTAGTATTTTATAATTGTTCATTGTACCTCTATTGGTATTT